>JBAJNM010000009.1 GCA_036881865.1 Parvularculales bacterium
CCTGATCGCGGGCCGTGCGTCTTTCAGGCTTCGGCGAATATCCCTACGCACATCGGCAGGTATGGACGACATAAGAGCGCGATATTCCGACTTACCAAAAGCAAAAAAACCAACCGGAATACCAACCAACAACAGATTCAGTGCCAGGGAAACATACAAAACCCACCTCCAGCGTTTCCAGCGACGGCCTGCGGCCTCAAGTTCCGGATTATTATTGGTATTGTCCATTGTCATATCTATTCTCCTCTATTCTCCTGCTTACTCAACACTGCCCTGAAACCCGATCAAGCCCGAATCCAAAAGCACCTCTCCACCCGTTATCTCCACTTGTTATCACCCGCTTGCCCGACACCAAAATCATCACCGGAGTCAGGCATGGTCCCTTCAAATACGGGCCGGCACTATTCATGTTCCATACAAGGTTAAACGTACCGCAGACCGGATTCCGTCGCAGAATTATTTTTTATGGCTCCGGAGCCGGAGGGGAAGTGTGCCGCGGGCCGCTGCTATGCTTGCCGACGTATGTTTGCCGTTGTTTATGTTGCGGGGCGCACGGAAAGATGGCGATAAGAAACAGATAAAACGGAAATAAACAATAAAGTAACAAGCAGGAAACTTGCCAGAGAGACAACGAAAAACAGCAGAATAAACAAGACCGGCAGAAGAAGACCGGCCTCACCTTCCGCGCTGCCCAGAACAGTGAACATAAGGACAAACACAAGTGAAAAAACGAGATAAAAAACCACAGACACCGGCAGTATTGCGCCCGCAGTGGCAAGGCACAACCGCCCGCAATTTCCCCCGGTCATTGCCCAGGCCTCTTTGATCAACAGACCTCCCCTAACCGCCGTAAGAGGCAACAACAGGCTCAGGCGCACCTGCAAATAAAGTGTCACCAATAAAAAGAACAGAAATATGCCCACACTTAAAACACCGGCAGTGCGGTCAGCACCGTCCATGACGATCAAACCGAAAACCGTTCCTGCAATTAACAGAATGCCCGGCAAGGATACAACCACCGTCGCCAGAAGATAGCGCCGATAATAGCCGCGCCAACCCGCGTTGCGTTCCCCCAGTATGATATACCGGCTCCAGGGAACGGCAAACAAAGGGAAAATTAACCACGGAAGCAAAATAATCCCATACCCCAGCAACGCAAGAGTACGAATTTCATAATAGTGATAATAGAACTCCAGCCCCAACGAATAAGCCGCCTGCAGAATAATCAGCGCGACATAGGCTAAAGCGGCGTACCGGACCAGACGCATCATGGCTCTTCCATGGCGGAAGAACCCTTCATAGGTTTCTCTCAAAACTTCGACAACGGGTAATTTCATCCTGCCCCTGTTCCCTCCGAACTCACTTCCGGCCATTACACTACCATGCATCCGTGTCAGATTCCGCTCCGGAAACCGGAATGCCCTGACCGGCCCTATCCCCCCGAAAACCGCGACGCCATAAACCGCCATGGCCGGCCGTCAACAATCGCCAGACCCAGCCCGACAAGAGCAATTCCCGCCAAATGCCGCACGGTCAAAATCTCTCCCAAAATCAGAATTCCCAGAATTAACGCGCTCACCGGAACCAGAACCGTGACCAGCGTGACATTCGCCGCGCCGACATCAGACAGGAGTTTAAAATAGATAAAATACGCCACCGCCGATGACAGCACACCCAGACAAATAACCGAGACAATGGTCCAAACACCCGGAACCGGCAGCTGCCACGGGGCATCAATCCACACGACAAGGGGCAACAGGACCACCGCCGCGACCACCGCCTGACCCGCCGCCATGGCCGTCGGCGTTACCCCCAGCCCGTAAACCCGACGCGCATAAATGGCCGCAAAGGCATAACACAGTGCCGCCGCCAACACGGCTCCCTGCGCCAGAACATCAACGCCTAACGACTCCAGCGCCTGTCCGCCGACAATGACCGCAACGCCTGCAAGGCTGACCACGGCACCGCCAAAACGGTGACCGGCAAGTTTCTCATCCTCTGTAAAAAAATGCGCCAGAACGGCAGTGAAAATAGCGCTCATGGTAATCAGGACCGCCGCCAGCCCCGATGCAATATGGGATTGCCCCCATGCAATCAGCGAAAACGGAACGGCGTTATTCAACAGCCCCACGACAACAAGCGCCGACCACGCTTTACGGGTGGCGGGCAATCGTTCACCACCGGCCCAAATAAAAACCACCAAAACAAGGGCCGCCAGAAAAACCCGAAAAAACACGATGGTAAAAGGCTGCAGTTCTTCAACGGCAACGGCGACGAAGAAAAACGACGAGCCCCACAGTACCGAAAGCACGATCAACAGGGTCCACGACCCTGCCGACATGGTCCGGTCAGGATTTAACACTCCGGCACCCATTGGTCTGGCGGCCACTGGTTTGGCGGCAGGTGGTCTAATACCGGGCAGTTTGCTGTTTTTCACGTTTTTATGTTCCCTGACCTTCATCCGTTTATGTTACATAGCCTTAATCCGGGGATTTATATACTCAGGGTTTTATATTCCCTGAACCGGTACGGGGCTTCGAAATGCCTGACGGCACCCCGAAGGGGCTATTGCACCGTCCGGCTGCGCCGCACCGTCTCAGATTTATTTGCAAAAAGCCTGACGGAGCTGCCTACGGCAGAGCCGGCATGCGGATTTCCTTATTGACCCGACGGAGCCGATAAGCGGTGATTCGCCTACGGATTGCCGGTTACACCTCCTGCCGGTTTTGCCCGTTTCTCATGGCATCCGGGGCGCCCTGAACGCCGTTTTTCGGGCATATTATACGGATTTTACCCCTATTAGTGCTTGACGTCCGTTTGAAAAGGGTTATTTTGAGGCTGGTAATGAATTTAACGGAATCCTTGCACTTGACCGGATTCCACCCTGGCAGGGAAAGATCTCAATCAGGATGATGGCACATATCTATACGCCGGCGGCAGGCTGAGTGTCTGCGATGCGATTCCACCCCCGGGGGAACTCTGACACGGCACTCACAATGACAGAATGAAGAATCAGAAAAGGAAGAACGTAATGATACAGAACTCCATTTTTTCGGGAACCTCTACTTTTTACCGGGGTATGATTTCGGTCGGCATTGCGGCGGCCTTCGCCTTTTCCGTCGGCGGGGTGATGTTGACCGGCAGCGATGCACGGGCACAGACGGTATATACGGCGGTAGATTGTTCATCGCTTACCGGAGATGCGGCGACTAATTGTGCAGCGGCAAATGAAGCTGGACGGAGAGCCAATGAAGCGTATACGGAGGCAAATGGCAAGCTAAATCCGAGTGCTTTAGACAGCTATGTCCGGACCGGCGATGCTAAGAATAATCTTGACGATTTAGACGATGTTAACGCACCTGCTCCTTCAGATAATCAGATTCTTAAATGGAACGCCACTACAAGTACATGGGAATTGGCAGCTGATGAAACCGGGACTTCGATGAATGATATTACTAGTGCGGTAAGTACAGAGACAACTAACCGGGAAACGGCGGATACGGCTCTGGGCCAAAGAATAGATACTCTGACAACGACGGTAGGTACCAAGGCAGATACGACTGCGTTAAATACAGAGATAACTAACCGGGAAAATGCGGATACGAATCTGGGCAACAGAATAGATACCGTGACGACGAGCGTAAGCAACACGAACACCAGAATAGATAATCTGCGCACTACCCTGAACTCGGAGTCCAGTGGTGGGGCGAATGATGGCCTTGCTTCGGATCTTGAACTGGCAAATGAAAGAACTGCGCGGACAAATGCGGATACGAATCTGGGCAACAGAATAACTACGCTGGAAGGCTCGTCGCAAACTGCAGATGATGTTACAAATGCTATAGCTGCTGCGGATATTGGCGATTTAAACAATATTGATGTATCCGGAGCACAAAGTGGTAATGCTCTTACATTCGATGGCAATGACTGGGTAGATACCGATCTGGATGCTACCTATGCTACGGATCAGGAACTGGCAGATCTGGAACTTGGCGATTTAGCTAATGTTGATTCTACTGCCGCTACAGATAATCAGGTTCTTAAATGGGACGACACTACCGACATGTGGACAGCGGAAGATAACGACCTTGGCGGATTAAGCGATGTTGATTTATCCGGTAATCGTGAAGAAAAGTACGTTCTTACCTGGGACGATACTGCTAATATGTGGGAAGCGAGAGAGGCCGACGTTACACAAGAGGAACTAGATGCTGAGGAAATGGCCCGGATAGATGCGGATAGGATGGAGCGAGAAGCCCGGATAGCGCAGGATGAAATCCATACCGCAAATATAGAGACCAATAGAGTTGATATAGCTGCCAATAAAGGAACGTTAGATGCCCATGGTGAGTGGATAGATGCCGCGACCGATACGTTAAATGACCATGAGATGCGGATTACAACCACGCACGCTCTGGCAACAACAAACCAGTCCAACCTGATGGAACTGGATAACCGGGTTGAAGGACTGGCACAGGATGTGGATGTTGTGCGTGAAGGCGTCGCCATATCAATGGCAATGGCCGATGCGGCCCCCCTGTTGCCCGGCGAGAGGTTCAGTCTTACGGCCGGCTATGGTCAATATGATTCAGCGCAGGCTTTCGGAGTCTCCGGGTCGGTCCGGCTGGCAAAGCGTGTCACCGCCGCCGTAGCCGGCGGCTTTGGCCTGAAACAGAGAAAATTCGGCAGCAGAGCCAGCGTCAGCTTCAAGTGGTAAGCGGGCAGACACCTGCCGTCTCTTCCTAGCATACAAGAGTGACGTTTCAGACGCGCCGTTAAACGCTAAGAGCGCCTATTTTGCGTCCTCGGCCTGTGCCGCCAGAGCATCCATCGGGATGGCGATCTCCGGCGGAACCCCGTTATTAATGGCGACACCATAAACAAGCACCAGAAGAGTCACCAAAACACCGCCAAAGGCCGCAACGAGTCTCGCCCGAACATAGTTTAACAGATGGCGGTAATTCAGCGACAGATGAGCGATCACAGACGCTACCATGACCAGTCCGAACAGTTTATGGACCGGATGCATCTGTATGGTGAACGACGGCTTTTCGATAACAAACATCATCAGCCCGGATGTGGCCATGGCAACAAAGGAAACGAATAATGAAACGGCAACAATTTTTCTAAACATTATTTTTGAACCTCTTCTGTCAGGACGATTTGACACCAGTAAAACGGCGGGCATCTTCGCCCGCATAGCGGCCCATTGCCCGGTTAAGCGCAACGGCGGACTCGAGTAACCCGATAATCTCTCCCAACCGCGAACCGGGCAATGCCGCCGTCATTTCATCCGCGCGCATTCCCGTGCGGAACCTCGTTATTAACGGCGACCCCATAAACAAGCACCAGAAGAGTCACCAGAACACCGCCAAAAGCCGCAACGAGCCGTGCCCGGACATAGTTTAACAGATGGCGGTAATTCAGCGACAAATGGGCGATAATAGATACTACCATGACCAGTCCCTGATAGGGCTGAGATATTCGTTCTCACGGACACAAAGCGGGAGCAGCCGCTTTGTGTATGCAATACCGTCGCCAACAATCCGGCATGCAGATTTTTGGCGACGGTATTGAGCCGTTCGAACCCAGAAAACACACCCCGCCGGAACGCTTCCCGTCCGGCCCGTGGCGTCAGGCGGCGGCGGTGACACTCCCGGCGGCGGAGGGGCAACAGGGGCATCCCCCGGAGCGTAAAAGGATATGGCCAGAGGTTCCGCCAGCGGCCTGAGGGCTTCCCCGAGACGCTTCGCCCATAAAGCGTGCTTCTGATGCTCCGTTTTCTGCTGCGCCATGTGTGTCAACCCTTTCCGCTCCGTTGTTCCGCGTATTGCCATCACTCCTGTAGCCCGTATAAATCTGAAAAGAATGGGCGTTAATATCCGTCTCAATCTCGATGGTTCTCTCATCCACAGCCCGCCACGACGAAAACCCGCCGCCGTCACACAATATCCTGACATTGCCGGCATCGGGCAATGTGGTCACGCGAAAAGATGTACGGTTTCCACGGGCCTCCGCATTGCCCGCAAAAACGGTTAGTTGCAACTGACCGGCCCGGGTATCATTCCACGCCTGTGCGACACCCAGAGAAGGATAGTCAACACCCTCGACGGTCGGCGCATGGTGCTTATCAAGATCGGGGTGCAAAAACAGATTACGCCACGCACCGGGCTCTCCGACTTCCGCTACCATCGCCAATGACGACATCTGCCCGCGGGGCCAGTCTTCGCCCAGATTAAACCAGAAACCGAAATCCCCGTTGTCCCTGCCAAAAAAACGGGGCTCGAAGTGCCGCTCGGCATAATCCCTCAACCGCGCCTCGGTTACATAGTCACCATATTCCCGCGAGACCGCCAGCCCGAGAGCCATAAAGCGCGGGTCAGGCATTTCCAGTACGGGAGATTGCGGATTATCCCACCCCAGAAAACTGACGGCAGCACGGTATAAAAACTCGGCAAACGCCGGCGCCTGCGGCATCATGTAAAATGAAATCGCCAACCCCATGGGCGGTGCCGTCGTCTGCATGTGATCAACCAGAGGATCGTAATACATGGGAGCCCACTCCAGTTTCCCCTCCCCGCTGATGCCGAAATATCTATCCTTATTGTGTTCCAGCCACCGTCCGTAAACATGATGGGACGATTTGCCAAAAACCGCATCATAGAGCTGAAGCCCCAGTCCCGCCGCCGACAGGCAATAGGGCCAGATTTTCGTATTCTCGCAATGAGGCCCCAGAGGGCTGGCGGTCCACTGGCTGACCAGATGCTCGACAATCCTGTGCTGGGTCCATTCAAAGCGGGCGCGGTCAACGCCCGCGACCATGAACGGGTCGCCCCACTTGTCCTCTCCCGTTACATAGGCGTGAAGGGACTGAATGAGATTCAACCATCCCTTAAAGAATAAATTACCGTCCGCGCCGATGGGGTCAGGCTGCATTCCCCACGGCTCGATATCATTGGCAACCCAGCCGGGGACGTCATACTCGCCGACCAGATGTTCGGGTATGAGCGCATCAATCCATTCCTGAGGATAGGATTTACGCCGCGGGTCGGGGCCGAACTGGGTGAGCCAGTCAATTGCCGCCCAATAGGTCACATGACGTTCGGCGAGACCGTTGAGAATCTCCCCATAGACCTCGCGCCATGCCGGTGTTCTGTCGGCCATGACGCCGATGGCATAGCAGGATTCGGACAAGTCAAAGCGCGGAAAACTCAACATGGGCGGTGTCGAGGCACCATCCCACCACGGGTGAGGTTCGCCGTCTTCGGACCAGTCGTCGGGGGTTGTCGCCTTGCGGTGCAAAAAACGCAACCACCCCGCCGCGCGATCATTCAAGCGCGGATAAGAGTTGCGAATCTCCGGTCCGTGCATCATGGAGATGTCACCGGATTATCCAATCACCCGATCAGCCATGATACAGGGTAAAAACGCGTCAATATCTTGTCAACGCATAAAAGGGGCATAAAATCATGGCCACGCTTCAGCCGTTAAACGTCACGATCTGTTAAACGTCAGGGAAACCGCCATGACCATGGACATGACACTATGGACATGATCAGGGAACGGACAGCCACTTTCAACACGACAACTGACAGCAATGCAGAATGCCATGACGTTGTCATTACCGGCACCGGGGGCGGAGATTGTGCACCCGGCGGTCAATTCCCCGGGGACGTTGACTGTGCAATTTATCCGGAAAATTGCGGCTTCCGAATTCAGGGAGCCCCGCGATTACGGCATCATGACGCCTCCGGCGCAAAAAAAGCCCATAAACCGGGAAAAATCCCATGATATCGACCGGCCGGGCGACAGAGGCCCGTGTGAGAGAAAATGAGGGGGTGTGCCGATAAACCCTTGCCGGATGCGGTTCAGAGTGTATTATGACCGCAGAACCCGGCGTGAAGTGGATGGGAACCGACAACAGCCCCGAACAGGCAGGCTTCGCTGAAAAGCGGATGATACGGCCTTGAGGGGTATTGCAAAAAGAAATCTGAACAGGCCCGGCCGGAGGCGGCTCCGCCGAGTCATGACAACCGAAAGGACAATAGTATGAATATCATCCGGATTATGACAGCAACTTTTGCAATGGCACTTCTGGCCGCCTGCGGGGGAGGGACTAGCGGTGTACGGGCCCCGGTGGTGCCCGACGCCATGGTGACGGGCGACAACATAGTGATTGAGGACGGGCAACTGGGTTCGTTCGCGAATTTATCGCAAGACGGTGATAACGCCCTGAGCGCGGCCCGCCTGGCGGCGAACGGTAACGCTCTTGCCGCACCTTCGGGTGTTGAGGGTGGTGATGCGGGTAGTGTGACCATGTCCTCCGGCACCACCGCTGTTGCCACCGCAACGGTCAACATCCCGGCATCAGGCACAACAACCTACGAGCTGGATATTGCGGGGGGAACGTTTCTGGATACCGGTAACACTTACGACAAGGCAATAAAAACCAGACTCCCTGCCGGGGCCGACACCTTTGAGGAAGTGATCCTGCTGCATGATGACGGGGACGGGGACAGGACGGCCATTCTGGCACACAACAGAGAGAATAACGCCACCGTCCAATATATCGCCTGGGGCATCTGGGCGGAAGTACCGGATGCCGGAACAGCTACTTATGGCGCTTTTGCAGACAGTACCTCCGGCCTCGTCTATAATCAGGACAATCTGCCCTCGGTTACCGGAACGGCCACTTATAATGGTCACGCCGTCGGGGCCGCTCTGGTTCCGGGCCAAAGCACAAATCCGTTTGTGGCAGATGTTAGAATCGTAGCCGATTTTAAAGTTGCCAGTAACACCGACTTCGGAAATGTTGAAGGAACGGTCGATAATTTCCGGTTCCAGAGAGGGGCTGCGCCCGTCACTTCGGTTGATCTAGAGATGGTTAATATTAGAACAAGCGGTGGAAATTCCGGATACAGTCAAGGGACTACAAGCGCGATGACCACCGGTGCCACCCCGGTGGCCCTGACGGGTGAGTGGACAAGCAGGTTTTATGGAACGGAAGGAGGAAGCACTCAACCCGCTTCCATTGGTGGAACTTTCGGTGTGCAAGCCGCAAATAATCTGGCCCTGCTGGGTGCCTTCGCGGCAGACCGCTAGACACTTACCCGGGACGCTCTCCCGGGCCATCATCAGCGCCCCGTGATGCGGTTCGCATTTACATCTACTCCCCGGTGAAGCGAGGCGCGGAGGATGCCGTTAGGTTTCACGCTGACAGGTCTGTAATACTCGTCCACCCCTGTAAATTCATCCACCGGATGAATGCTGTCTCCTATAATACCCCTGCGGGGTAGTTTCGCTTCGCTCAACAGCAGCCTACGGCTGAGCCTTTTTTCGGAAGACAGAGCACCTTCGGTGAGGACAAGCGTGGCGGACCCTACTCTCTATCGCTGTCCGCCGACATTGCCGCGCGCAGCCTACCTTCGTGCAGCTTCGCTACAAGCCTCTCATGATGACAGGCCGACTCATGGGCCTGCCGTGCCTCTATCTCGTATGGCACCAGTTTTATCCACATTCTAAAAAACGCCAGCGGTTCCTTTTTCGCGAACTCGGTCAATGCATCCAAACCGCCAATCTCTTCAAATACATCCCGTATCAAATCGACGTACGCCAGCGTTTTTTTGTTCAGCGCACCCGGCGTCCTGCCCCCCTGCCCCTTCTTAAAGGCATGTTTACGCAATTGCTGCGGAACATCGTCAAGTCCTGCGGTCTCCTCTTCTCTATCGCTGTCCGCCGATATTGCCGCGCGGCGCCTTCCTTCCTCCAGCCTCGCTTCAAGCCTCTCATGATGAGGGACCGACTCACGGGCCTTCTTCGCCTTCATCTCGTATGGCAGCAGTTTTATCCAAATTCTCGTATAAAACGCTTTCGGGTTCTTTTTCGCGAACCTGACCAATGCATCATAACCGCCGCTCTTTTCAAATGCCTGTTGCAGTATTTCGCCAACCGTCAGCGTTTTTTTGTTCAGCGCACCCGGCGGCCTGCCCCCCTGCCCCTTCTTAAAGGCATGTTTACGAAATTGCTTCGGCACTTTGCTCACACGCTGTTCTCTCCCGTTGCTCATCTGTCAATCTCCGTCTGATGTTGCTGCCGCTCCGCGCCTCCGGAGCTGCTATTGTCCTTCGTCTTGTTTCCGGGCGCCAAAGGCGGGCGCCGAGCATGTTGTATCTTCATAACAAAGATCCTTTCATTGCCTATCTATCCGGAAAACAGAGCGCCTGCGACGATCCGGTTTTCCTGTTCAGTTAATGATCTGTTAATGACGGATGGCGAACGGCTCCGGCGTTCGCCATCACTGCCCAGAAGGTCAGACAGCTCATTATTCCTGATGCCGAATTCCGGCTTCTGACGCCCCGGTAACGGCTACCGCCCCTCCCGTGGGGCCCGGGTCAACCGAACCGTGGAGTGTATTGTAGGGGTATCCCGTAAAAAAATTTCATACCGGCAGTTCACAAATGCGTTATACGGCTTTGCCTATGCAATACCGTCTCAGATTTATTTGCAAAAATCCGGCATGCAGATTTTTAGCAACGGTATTGAACCGCTCGTTCAAACAAAAAGGGGCAGAAACAAAGCGGCCAGTCCCAGAAAAATCAAAAAGCCGAAACTGTCGGTCACAAAGGTCAAAATAACGCTCACCCCCAGCGCCGGGTCACGCCCCAGCCGTTCCATCATCAAAGGAACCGCAACGCCCACAAGAGCGGCCACCAGCAGGTTGAGAGTAATCGCGGCCGTCATCAGGCCCCCCAGTAACGGGTAGCCATACAGAAAAAACGTAATGAGCCCCATCACACCACCCCATAGCAGGCCGTTGACCAGAGCGACCATCAACTCCTTGCGGAACAGGTACATAACATTGCTTCCCCCGATCTGCCCGAGCGCCAGCCCCCGCACCATAAGGGCGATGGTCTGATTGCCCGTATTGCCCGCAATGCTGGCAACAATGGGCATCAGGGTTGCCAGAGCCACCAGACGTTCAATATCTTCCTCAAACAGTGAAATCACGCGGGAGGCGAAAAAAGCCGTCATCAGATTAAGGCACAACCACAACCACCGGCGGCGGGCGCTTTCAAAAACGCGGCCCAGAATGTCTTCATCCCCCGGCAAGCCTTCGCGGTTAAACGCCTCTTCTTCACTTTCCTCACGCACCACATCCATAATCCGATCTACCGTCAAACGGCCCATCAACTGACCATGACGATCAACCACCGGTGCCGATATCAAATCGTAACGCTCAAAGGCCAATGCCGCATCACCCAGCTCCTCACCGGCCCGCACATAAACCGGATCACGGGTCATGATGTCCGCTACGGATTGCTCCGGCCCATACGTCAAGAGCGACGTCAAAGGCAACACGCCGACCAGCCGCCGCGCTTCATCAATCACAAACAGCTGATCGGTATGGTCGGGAATGGAATCAAGACCACGCAGAAATGTAAGCGCCTCCTGAATGCCGGAGGCTTCTCCAATCACAAGCATATCCGGACTCATATACCGGCCTACGGTCTCCTCCGGATAGCCTGCAATCATATCCAGCCACCGCCGGCGGGCCGGCGGCAGACTTTTCCGGAGCCGCTCTACGACAGTTCCGGTAAGACCATCGACAATCTCGTTTAAGGCTTCAGGGTCCATCATCCGGCAGAGGGCCACCAGACGGTCTTCCTCCATATCCTGAATGAGAGATTCGGCAACGCTATCGGTTACCTCATAAAGAGCATCCGCCGCAATATCAGGGTCCAGCAAATTCCACACAAGCGTGCGTTGCCTCGGAGGCAACATTTCCAACAGATGAGCAATTTCCGCATCCTGCAAGCTCGTAACGGCACTACGCAACGGCGCTTCGGACCCCTCAACGTCATGACCGTCAACAAGCTCCAAAACCGGTGCCAAACGTTCTCTAAAACGATCTTCGCTTGTTTGTAACGTCTCCATGAGTTCAACTTCTCCTTGTTATGCCGGATGTGCCTTTATGTTATACTCACGTCGGGTCATCATTAATATGTATAACGAAACCAAACAAGGATTGTCAGATCCCTTGCGTATTTTATGCGCCGGGAATTACGACGACCGTGATCAGGGACGCTTCTTTTACAGCGTCATCCGAAAACTGACAGCCGGGTTTAACCGGACCGGGCACATGGTTTATCCTTTTTCGGACAGAGATATCGCCCGCGCCTCCAATATATTCCACACACGCACTCTGGGAGTGAGGCAAACAAACCGGAAGTTTCTCATGGCGTGTGATCATTTCAAACCGGATGTCATCTTTCTTCTCCACGCCGATATTATAAAAAATGAAACCCTCCGCGAAATTCGCCACAAATACCCCCACGTTAAAATCGCCTATTGCTCGGTAGATCTGCCAACCCAACCCAGTACACGACAAAAACTCCACCGCTTTGCCGACGTGGTGGACACACTCTTTTTAACCTCATCGGGCGAAGATCAACGCCAGTTCGCACGGCCTCATAACAGGGTAGCGTTTATTCCTAATCCCGTTGATGCCTCCTGCGAGCGTTACCGCGCGTTTGAAAACCCAACCCCAAAAGCCCACGTCTTTGCCGCCATGACGGGCGAAAGCACCGACCCCAGAATAAAAACCGCCGAAGATTTGCGCCGCGCCCTGCCGGACCTCAGTTTCAGCTACTGGAGTTTTAGCGGTAACCCTTCTTTGCTGGGAGCGGATTATCTTGAAGAATTGTCCGCCTGCCGCATGGGGCTTAATCTGAGCCGCAGCAATGATATGCCCCTTTATGCGTCTGACAGAATAGCGCAATATACCGGAAACGGATTGCTGACCTTCACCCACGGCGCTACCGGTCTTCAGGCTCTTTATGACGACAATGAAATGGTCTTCTTTGATGACACTGAAGAGCTGATAGACAAGGTGCGTTATTATGCCGAGAACGACAGCATGGCGCGAACCATTGCCGCCCGGGGTCATGCCAAGGCCCACGGTGTCTATAACGAACGCATCATAGCCCGCTATATTCTGGACGTCATGACGGGAGATACGTCCCAAAGTGTGTGCGGTCATTATTTATGGCCCGCCGAACCTCTGACAGTGTAATTTTATATCTGTTGCGAACGGGAGGCGGGGTGATATACTCAAAGCCGTGGCACAATAAAGGCAACCTCCTGCGGGAAGTTCTATAAATAATATGTCTCAAACACGAAAAGCGTCATCAGACCTCAAACAACGTCCGCTTTCTCCCCACCTTCAGATCTACCGCCCCATGCTCACCATGATGCTCTCCATCATGCACCGCATCACCGGCGGTGCGCTTTATTTTGGTGCCCTGTTTCTGGCATGGTGGCTGGTCGCCACCGCTTCGGGACCGGAAGCCTATAGCGTGTTTCAGGCTTTCGCCGGCAGCCTCATCGGAAAACTCATGCTGTTCGGTTTTACCTGGGCGCTCATTCATCACATGCTCGGCGGCCTGCGGCATTTTTTGTGGGATACTGGACGCGGTTTTGACCTGCCGGTTGTCGAGTTCATGGCAAAGGCCTCGCTGACAGGCTCCGTTATACTGACGCTTGTTATCTGGGCGTTCGTCCTGACGCTCACGGGCGGACAGGGTTAAGGGACGGCAGGGGATGCAAAACAATCAGGACATGCAGACGCCCCTGCGGCGCGTCAAAGGGCTGGGGGCGGCCAAAGACGGCACCGAACACTTCTGGCGGCAAAGATTAACGGCCATTGCCAATGTTCCCCTTACGCTGATTATTCTGGTTTCCATCATTGTGAATGCCGACTCCGGCTATGCGGAGATGCGCGCCTATTTTAGCAATCCTCTTATTGCAACGGCGCTTCTGCTTCTGATTATCAGCGGGCTCTGGCACATGCGTCTGGGCATGCAGGTCATTATTGAAGATTATGTTCATCACGAGGGCCTTAAAGTGCTATCGCTGATCGCCAACACGGCTTTTGTCGTGGTGCTGGCGGTCGTTTGCATATTGTCGGTGTTACGCCTGACCCTGACGGGCGCAGCCTGAGGGACAAGCCAATGTCTACGTATGAACTGACAGACCATTATTTTGACGTCATTGTTGTCGGTGCAGGCGGGGCCGGGTTGCGGGCTACGCTGGGGTGCGCAGAAAACGGTCTCAAGACGGCCTGTATCACCAAAGTATTTCCAACGCGCAGTCATACGGTTGCCGCACAGGGCGGTATCTCGGCAGCACTGGGCAATATGGGGCCGGATGACTGGCGGTGGCACATGTATGACACCGTAAAAGGTTCCGACTGGCTGGGCGACCAGGACGCCATCGAATATCTGTGCCGCCATGCACCGGAGGCCGTCTACGAGTTAGAGCATTTCGGCGTTCCTTTCAGCCGCACGGAAGAAGGCAAAATATATCAGCGTCCTTTCGGGGGAATGACCACCAATTTCGGCGAGGGGATTGCACAGCGCACCTGTGCGGCGGCCGACCGTACGGGACATGCCATCCTTCATACGCTGTATGGCCAGTCTTTGCGTCACTCGGTAGAGTTTTTCATCGAATATTTCGCTATTGATCTGGTGATGGAGGACGGCCGGTGCCGGGGCGTGGTAGCCTTGTCGCTGGAGGATGGTTCTCTGCACCGTTTTCTCGCACATCAGACCATTCTGGCTACGGGGGGTTATGGACGGGCGTATTTCTCCTGCACCTCGGCGCATACCTGCACCGGCGATGGTTCCGCCATGGCCCTGCGCGCCGGATTGCCTTTGCAGGACATGGAGTTTGTCCAGTTTCATCCCACCGGCATTTATGGCTCGGGCTGCCTGATTACCGAAGGGTCGCGGGGCGAGGGCGGCTATCTTGTCAACAGCGAGGGGGAGCGCTTCATGGAGCGCTATGCGCCTTCCGCCAAAGACCTGGCCTCCCGCGATGTTGTCTCGCGCTCCATGACCGTCGAAATCCGCGAAGGGCGCGGTGTCGGGCCGCAGCAGGATCATATCTATCGGCATCTGGATCATCTCGACCCGGCGGTGCTTGCCGAACGGTTGCCGGGAATTTCCGAGTCAGCGCGTATTTTTGCCGGTGTTGATGTCACGCGTGACCCTATTCCCGTTTTGCCGACGGTTCATTACAACATGGGAGGGATTCCCACCAACTATCATGGCGAGGTGATTAACCCCACCGACACAGATGCCGATGCTACCGTGCCCGGCCTGATGGCGGTAGGAGAAGCGGCGTGTGTCTCCGTTCACGGTGCCAACCGGCTGGGGTCTAACTCCCTGATTGATCTGGTGGTGTTTGGCCGCGCAGCGGCCTTGCGGGCGTCCGAGCTGATTACTCCCGGCGAGCGTCATCCGGAGCCTAAAAAAGAGGCGGGTGACAATGCCATTGCACGTCTTGACCGTTTCCGTCATGCCTCAGGCAACACGAAGACCGCCGAGCTACGCCTGAACATGCAGCGCGTCATGCAGAATAATTGCGCCGTTTTCCGCACCGGCGACGTTCTGGAGGAAGGGCGGACGCTGATCAATAACGTCTATCAGGGCATTGATGATATTTCCGTATCCGACCGCTCTCTCATCTGGAACTCCGATCTCATGGAAACCCTGGAGTTTGATAATCTGATTGTGCAATCTCTCGTTACCATGGAGGGCGCCGCCAAACGCACAGAAAGCCGGGGAGGCCATGCGCGGGAAGATTATCCCGACCGTGATGATGAAAACTGGATGAAACACACCCTCGCCCGGGTCAATGATCAAGGTGCCGTGCGGCTGGATTACCGGCCCGTGCATAACCACACGCTCAGTAATGATGTACAATATATTCCTCCTAAGGAACGGGTATATTAGTTCTTTGAACAAGGATATGAATAATGGTTGAGTTGAGATTACCGCGCAATTCACGACCCAAGGAGGGTAAAAACTGGCCCGCACCGGAGGCGGCTTCCGGCGCGAAGACTTTCCGGATTTACCGGTGGAGCCCGGATGATGACGACAACCCCCGCATTGACCGGTACACCATAGACATGGAGCAATGCGGGCCGATGGTTCTGGATGCGCTCATTAAAATCAAAAATGAAACGGACCCCACGCTGACCTTTCGCCGTTCGTGCCGGGAGGGAATATGCGGCTCCTGCGCCATGAATATCGACGGCGTTAATACGCTGGCCTGTTTACGCGGGGTTGATGAAATTAAGGGAGATGTCAAAATCTATCCCCTGCCCCACATGCCGGTGGTTAAAGATCTCGTGCCGGATTTGACAAACTTTTACACACAATATGCCTCTGTCGAACCATGGCTACACACGGAGACACCGGAACCCGGCAAGGAGTGGCGGCAAAGCCATGATGACCGCGAAAAACTGGATGGTCTTTATGAGTGTATCCTGTGTGCGTGTTGTTCTACGTCCTGTCCGAGCTATTGGTGGAATAGTGACCGCTATCTGGGTCCGGCCGCACTTCTTCATGCCTACCGCTGGCTGGTCGATAGCCGGGATGAGGCTACCGGCGAGCGTCTGGATGATCTGGAAGATCCCTTCCGGCTTTACCGATGTCATACCATCATGAATTGCGCTAAAGCATGCCCCAAAGGACTGTCTCCGGCCAAAGCCATTTCCGAGGTCAAGAAAATGATGGTGGAGCGGCGCAGCTGACAGTGTCTGACCACTCTTGCTCCTCCATAAAAGCCACGCCTCCATAAGAAGGAATTTCTATCTTGCCTGTGGAGAGTATTATTCTTCTGGCCGTCATTCAGGGCATAACGGAATTTTTGCCGGTTAGTTCATCCAGCCATTTGAATCTTGTTCATATTTTCGGGGTTTCGCCGGATGGCGGCGTTCATGTGGATATTGCCGTTCATGTGGGCAGTTTGTTGGCCGTACTTGTCTATTTCAGGCATGACATCATGGCGCTTGCCAAAAGCACTCCGGGTCTTGTTGCCGGCAAGCCTTCTCCGGAGGGACGGATTTTATTATGGCTGATTGTGGCAAGTCTACCCCTTGGCGTTGCGGGCGGCATAGTATTGGCGGGAGGATATATTGACATGGTGCGCACGGGCGTGGTGATTGCCTGGGCCAATATCATTTTTGCCGTGCTTTTATATGCCGCCGACAAAACAGGGGCACACACACGTAACCTTCAAACCATGACAGCGCCTCATGCGTTGCTGGTCGGAATAGCACAAATGTGCGCCCTTATACCCGGAGCCAGCCGGGCCGGTGTTACCATCACCATGAGCCGCGCCCTCGGGTATGACCGGCAGGAGGCGGCACGTTTTTCCATGCTGCTGGCCATTCCGGCCATTGCCGGTGCAGGGCTGGGAGGGGGATTGCACGCCTTCGAGACAGGAACCCGCGCAGATTTAGCCGATCTGGCGTTGGGAGCGGGTTTGTCTTTTCTGGCAGCATTGACCGCCATTGCATTTTTTATGCGCCTGTTAGCGCATATCAACCTGACAGTTTTCGTAGTGTACCGTCTGGTGCTGGGGGCAGCATTGTTAGGCTGGCTTTATTCAGGATGATGCCGGGTATAAAAGAAGAGGTCATTAAAAAATTGATTGAATCGCTTCGTATGAGTCATGCATGAGTAAAGTGATTTACAAGACCGGTGACAAAATAATTGTTAATGACCTTATGCAAAAAGGGTATGCGTATGTTCTTTCCAAACCGGTGGGAAAGGATTTTGATCCGGAGTTTAGCCCTCACTGTACCCCCAAAGAGATGATGGCTCTTGGTGTATTTGAGGGAAAATACTGCAATGACTGCACGGACGAATTGCCGGGCGACTGGTTTGAAAATGCCAAAACAAGTAAAACATCAAACCCCGAACTCAATTATTTTGGCGTAAAGAGCCGCCAATCCCTAAAGGTATGGCAAGAAAAAGGATGGATTATCGGCCCTGACCCGAGAGGGTGGTTTCAATGGTATTGCCGCTATTATCTGGGGCGCAGAATTGAAAAGACAGATCAGGCTCAAATCAGGCGATGGAAATCTTTTGCGCGTCATGCCGGACAGATTAGAGCCAATTGTGACCGCGGAGATCTGTCCTGCCGTCCCAGACAACGGCAAGCTCTTCTGCAATGGGCACACGACCCTTTTATATAAGAAAACTTTTCACTATTCCTGACGGAGTGCCCGGAGCGATCTCTTTTACCTTCTATGATTTTTTGTAGCGGTCGGCAAAATGACCGCCTGTGCGAAACCGCTCCAGATAGGTGGGTACTATCACCTCCAGCCCCGTAGGCGTTATGCCAAGTCCTTGTGCGGTGCGGTCTTCCGCAAGAGCCTCTTTGCTGACGATGTTGTCATACTCAAGCAACGCAACCTGATCTGCCGTCAACGGCGGCGACGGTAGCCACTGCAAAAAACTGCCCATCAACCGGGCAACCGCGAAAGGAACAGGAACGAGCATTCTCCGACGTCCTATCATCCTGAGCAGCATCTCCATCAAGGAGCGAAAACTATATATCTCCGGCCCTCCAAGTTCATAAATCCGGCCCGGGGCGGCTTCATCTTCAAAGGCAGCGCATACGGCCTGTGCTACATCTCCCACATAGACCGGCTGAAACCGTGTATGCCCCCCGCCGATCAAAGGCAGGCCCGGGGCCAGAAGCGCCATAGCGGCAAAACGGTTAAAGAAATCATCTTCCGGACCAAACACTACGGAAGGACGCACCACTACAGTTTCAGGACAAGATTCTCTGACGGCCTGTTCACCCCGGGCTTTTGAACGGCCGTAGGAAGAACGCGATTCTGCATCGGCACCAATGGCAGACAGATGAACAAAATGCCGAACGCCACGGCGTGATGCACAGACCGCCAAAGAGGCTGCAGCCTGATGATGGATAGCATTAAATGTCCGGCGTCGTGTTTCATAGAGAATACCAACCAGATTGACGCATCCCCATGCTCCCTCCAGTGCGGCTTCCACCGAGGCGGGGTTGGTAATATCGGCGGCAACTACATCAATCTGACCCACCTCGCCCATGGGTTTTAGATAGGGAGCCCGATTAGGATGGCGCACCGCCACCCGAAGACGGTATCCCCGCTTAGACAGACGCCCCACAACATAACGTCCAATAAAACCTGAACCGCCAAAGACGGTAATCAAACGGTTTTCCAGTGATGGGTCTCTATTCAACGTTTTCTATTCCCGTTGTCAGGATTCATTGCTCTCAGAATTATCATTATTACCGCTGCCGATACTTGCACTCTCGTCCTTAGTCCTGTCATCCTCAGTACTATCGTCCCCGGTGCTTTCGGCATTTGCAACCCCCACCTGAGCGGCACGCAAAAGCCTGTCCTCAAGCACATAACCGACACGCACTACTTCTACAACGTGACCTGCCGGCAGATCCGTTCCCGGCATTTCAAACAGGGCTTCATGAAAATTAGGATCAAACCGCTCGCCTTTCGGATTAACAGGCTTCACCCCGTGACGCTCCATAATAGATAAAAACTCCCGCCGGGTGGCCTCTACGCCATCAACCAGCATCTTCACAGTATCCGGCCCCTCCTCAGCCTGACCCCGCACCGCCTCAAGCGTACGCTCCATATTATCCGCAACAGATAAAATATCGCGGGCCAGTTTCATAATACCAAAACGCCACGCTTCAGCCCTGTCGCGCTCGGCACGACGGCGGGTGTTTTCCATCTCAGCCATGGCCCGCAGTAGTTTTTCTTTCAGGGCGGCAACATCGTCCTCGGCATCTTCATCCGGGACATCCTCATCCGGCGGTTCGCCTGATGGTGACTCCCCTTCTTTGCCGGTGCCATTCTTGTCTGCACCCTCTTTGTCATCGCCGGCCGCCATTTGAGACCCGGCACTCCGGTCCTGCTCCTGTGCGCTCTCATCAGGCGGAGCATCCGCCGACCCGCTTTTCACCTCCCCTTTCACCTCATTGGCGACGGCGCTTTCATCGTCAAGCCCGCCTGAAGAAGGTGCAGAGGAAGATTGGGAAGAAGTTGTGTTGTCCATCGATCAAAATAACCTTATCTACAGTGTAGTTTTACCAGATTTTATACGGAAGAGAAGAGAGAGTATTCATATCATCGTAGCGGCCTCATCGCGACAGGCGGCCTATCATGCCGGCGGCAAAATCTACCACCGGAATAATACGCGCATAATTCAACCGGGTAGGCCCGATCACTCCCAGAGCACCAATGATGCGTCTATCGGCATTGCAATAGGGGCTTACGATCATTGATGATCCTGACAATGAAAACAATGACGATTCAGAGCCGATGAAAATCCGGATGCCTCCTGCACGTTCGGACAATTCCAGTAGTTTAATGAAATCCTCCTTGCGATCTAAATCATCCAAAAGATACTGGACCCGCTCAAGGTCTTCCATAGCCGTGACATCCTCCAAAAGACGGGAGTGTCCGCTGACAATCAGCGTTTTATCAAGAGACTCCCCTTCCCCCGCCTTGCCCGATTTCTGAACACCTGCCCATGTCGCCAACCCCGCCTCTATGACCCGCTGCGTTAGTTCATCCAATTCTGAACGTTGTGTTTTCATCTCCTGACGAATGCGCGAACGAGCCTCCTCAAAACTACCACTCCGCAAATGCCGGTTGAGAAAATTAGCGGCTTCCACCAACATAGCAGGCGGCAAGCCCTTTGGCACATCAATTAAGCGATTTTCCACCTGTCCTTCTTCCGTCACAACAACAACCAGAGCCCGGTCTGCCTCCACAGGCACAAACTCTATATGCTTCAAACCAACGTTCTGTCTGGGTGCCAGAACAAGACTGGCGCAATGACTTAAACCCGAAAGCAAACTCAGAGCCTCATTGAGAATATCGTCAACATTATTGCCAGCCCCCGTAAGATGACCCTCAATGCGGGCCTGCTCCTCCGTGGTGAGGTTGCTGACTTCCATCAGACTATCCACGAACAGCCGTAAGCCGGCATCGGTAGGCAGACGGCCGGCACTTACGTGAGGCGAGAATAACAACCCCATATCCTCTAAATCCGCCATAATACTGCGAACGGAAGCCGGTGACAGCGAGACGATAGAATCGCGGCTCACAAGACGTGAGCCTACCGGAGAACCGGTCTCCAGATAGGTTTCTACAATCTGGCGGAATATCACCCGTGAGCGTTCATTCAAATCCCGGATTGTGACAGATTTCGGCCTCATGACCCACTCCGCTCCGTTTCTGGTATAGTGTAAATTGCCATCATCATTATACTACCAGTCCACATATATTCATGTGCCTATCATATTTCCAGCACTGTTGTGCTTACGGGAGTTTTTATGTGTTCATCGGACCGATTGCCCGGCAGAATACACGCTATCACACTTAAATCGGGAATTTTCCGGTATGTGAATAAATCGTGTTTTGCGCATTGGCAGCAGGTTATATCGTAATTATGCCGCGTATTTTTTCCGGCGATCAACTCGTTGTGGCCAGCCATAACCAGGGTAAAATTAAAGAGATCGATGATCTCTTAACACCTCATGGCGTATCCGGCGTATCAGCAGCCACCCTCGGGCTGCCCGAGCCGGAAGAGACCGGCACGACATTTAAGGAAAACGCCATACTGAAAGCACGGGCAGCGGCTTCTCTTTCGGGGCTTCCGGCGCTGGGGGATGATTCCGGCTTGTCTGCAACTGCCCTTGACGGGGCCCCCGGATTATACTCTGCGCGGTGGGCAGGACCACAGCGCAACTTTGACGATGCCATGGCGCGTTTGTGGCAAGAAGTCGAGAAAACCAAAAACCCCGATCACAGTGCCCACTTTACAAGCGCTCTGGCTCTTGTCTGGCCTGATCATCACGTAGAAGTTTTTGAAGGATATGTTCACGGCGTTCTTGTCTGGCCTCCACGGGGGGGAAAAGGGTTTGGGTATGATCCCATGTTTCAGCCTGAGAGCCATAGTGTAACTTTTGGCGAAATGTCGCCCGATGAAAGACAGACCATCTCTCACCGCGCCCGTGCTTTTCACGATTTGATTCATGCATGCTTCACCCTCCGCGCACCTTAATGGCATCCCTTTGGGGATTTATATTCACTGGCCCTTTTGCCGGTCTATTTGCCCCTATTGCGATTTTAACGTCCACAAGGAGCGCTCCATCGACCAGCAACAATGGCGGGATGCCTTGTTGCGGGAAATTGACCATACAGCCTCCCTTATCGGAGCGCACAATATCGGAGCGCATAATCGCGTGGTGCAGAGCGTTTTTTTCGGGGGCGGCACGCCATCTCTGATGCCGCCGCAGACGGTGGCGGGCATTTTGGACCATATCGCCCATATCTGGCCGGTAGCAGAAAATATTGAAATCTCTCTGGAGGCTAATCCGGACGGTATGAACACCGCGCTCCTTAAAGATTTTCAAAGTGCAGGCATAAACCGTATTTCTCTTGGGGTACAAGCTCTTGATGATGATGCGTTACGTTTTTTGGGACGCCGCCATACGGCGACCCAGGCCCTTGAAGCCGTGCGCTTATCCAGAAGAATATTTGACACTGTATCCATGGACCTTATATATGGACGGCCTCAACAAAGTTTAGCTGACTGGGAGGGGGAACTCCAACGTGCTCTTGCTGAAAAAACAGACCATCTTTCTCTCTATCAACTGACCATAGAGCCGCGCACACCCTTTTACCGTTCCCGTGAGCGCGGACGTCTTGCCATGCCCGACGAAGACCGATTGGCGGATTTATTTGAAATCACCCGCGAGATCTGCGCTGCCGCCAACATGCCTGCTTATGAAATATCCAGCCATGGTCAGGAGGTCAACCGGTGTCGGCATAATCTTACCTATTGGAACGGTGGCGAGTATGCCGGTATAGGCCCCGGGGCCCACGGACGCATTGAATATGACAACCGGCGCTTTGCCACCCGCACCATATTGTCACCGGATGCGTGGCTTGCCCGTGTGGAGAGCGCCGGACACGGACTTGAAGTAATAGAGCCTTTAAATGGAGATGTATGCGGACAAGAACTCATCATGATGGGGTTGCGGCTTACGGAGGGCGTTTGCCTGAAGAAATACACCCGTCTGACCGGCAAGCCTCTTAATGCCCGCTTGGTAGAAAAACTGATGAAGGACGGCCTCATTTGGCAACAAGAAAATCGCCTCGGGGCAACTCTGCGAGGCGTTTTGGTTCTGGATAACATTATTGCTACCCTCTTAGCCGACAGCGACTATCTTAACCCCTGAAAATCGGCTTGCGGTCTTGCGGACACGGGCGGTCTTGCAAGAAAGGCCTGAGCTTCTGAAAATTCAGGTTCAGCTATCATATGAACACCATCGGGGCGGATTTCGTAAACCGCCAGCGCCCGATTTATCAAACCATCAGGATAAAATTTAAAATCACCTCCAATCCCGCTAAATCCTTCCTCATGGGTAATATCTGCGGCGGAAAAGCGAGGCGCACCGAATGTTTCCTTCCTAGGGCGCATTCTATAGAGAGCGGCTACCATCTGAAGAGCATCATAAGCGAGGATCGCCGAACGCGGCGGCGCATAGCCAAAGATTCCCGTATAGCGGCGCTCAAAATCTTCCCGAGGACCCTGAGGTGGAGCCGGATACCATCCCCCCTTCAGGGGTGGCACCTTTAGAAGAGAATTATCAGAATCCCATAACCCCGTGCCCATAAACTGAACCTCGCGGGGGTCAACATCAAAATAAGGAAATAACGGTGCTATGGCGTGAATTTCTTCTCTTCCTTCCGGTAGCAAGAGTGCCTGATAGGGCGGCTGTCCAAGGGTCTCACGATCTTCAAGTTCCTCAAGAGTTTTATCAATTTCTTCAAGGGTGGTAGCAGAGGCAAAGAGATTTTGCCCCTGTTCATACTCCTGCCCACCAACTTCCAGTCGATACGCCTCCGGTCGAGAGTTTTCCTGCACCGGTTGATACGCCTCCAGTTGAGAGATTTCTTCCAGACGCAAGCGCTGTTCTTCCAGACGCGAGCGCTCTTCTTCCAGACGCTTCTGACGCACATCGTAATAAGAGAACCAGCGTACAGCCTCCAGTAGTTCATCAATATCTACACGAGGGTAGGTCTGTAATGCTGCAACACTACCCCCCACCCGCACTACCTCTTCTTCAAACACCTGAGCAACACGCATTCCATAACGATCTTCCGGAACAAACGCCGCAAAATTATACAAATTCTCACTAACAGCAAAACGAATAATACGATCTACATCCTGCTCCGGAGGAAAGCCCATCAAATAAACACCATTACCGGCTATTTCTTTATCAGAAGAAAATGCCATCACAGGAATTCCATGAGGACGCGCAACATCGGCAACAACGCCCGTCACGCCAGAGAGCAATGGTCCCAAAATAATATCCGCACCCGCACGCACCGCCTCTTCCGCTGCATAGCGTGCACCGTCCGGCGTTCCTCGCGTATCCGCAGTTTTTAACACAAGGGTGGACAGGTTAGCCTCAAACAGAGCCATTTGAGCGGCGTCTAACATCGCCGTAGCAGTGCGCCGAACAGAGTCATCCTGCGCACTCAACGGTAGCAAAAGAACCATGCGCACTCTACCCCCCTGACCTATCGCCTCCGGTGAAGAAACAAGAGCGGAGGTCGTCGCCGGACCCTCGGAAGTTTGTGTAGCCGGTGTAGGAGACGATAGAGGGGAGGTGCAACCCGCCAGCACCACACCCGTAATAAACGCAAGAACCGATACGCGACGTAAGAGACAAATAGACGGGGAAAAATCCATGAGTTGTACTATCCGACAAACGCTACGCGCCTGTGGACTCTGCTTTGCTGCCACATATATCCGAACGTACTGGCAGTTTCGAGTGATGTAAACCTTTTGTCGCAGGCGACCTTTGAGGATAAAATAGCGTATTATAGACGAATCATGTCCCGATTCTGTTCCTTCTGATTGTATGCGCACCATCACCGACAGGCTTACGCCCCAGACCCCTACTTCCACACGGGCTTTGCTGACAGACTGGCTCGGCTGGCTTGAAAATGAACGCCGGTTTAGCCCCGCCACCGTTGAATCCTATGGCCGGGATGCGGTGGATTTTTTCACTTTTCTGGCGGACCACCTCAGTGAACCCGTAAACCCTTCTATGCTAGCCTCTCTGGAGGCTTCTGATTTTAGAGCCTTTCTTACCCGTCGCCGTGATCAGGGAGTGTCCAGCCGGTCGCTGGCCCGCACTCTTTCGGGTTTGCGTTCCTTTTTTGGATTTCTCGTTCAGAGTGAATCAATGGTGCCAGACAATGTCGCTCTTGCAGCCCTGAAGAGACTATCTTCTCCCCGACTGGCCCGTACCCTCCCCCGCCCCCTAACCCCCGAGGCAGCCAAAGCTCTTGTTAGTATGGAAGACAAAACGGGAAACGGAAACGACACGGAGAATAATACGCCAAACCGGCAAAGTCAGGATGACCCAAAAGATCACAAAAAACCTCAATGGATAATTGCCCGCAACAGTGCCGTTCTTTTGTTGCTGTATGGGTGTGGATTGCGATTGGGGGAAGCCCTATCCCTAACAGCAGACGTATTACCTCTGGGGGATAGTTTGATGATCCGTGGCAAGGGTGGCAAAGAGCGTCTTGTCCCCATCATACCGGTGGTGCGCGAGGCCGTTGCAGAGTATGCAGCGCTTTGTCCTTTTGCACTTGAAACAGGCAGTGCTTTGTTTAGAGGTGCACGTAGCGGTGCTCTGGGGCCCCGTGCGGTTCAGGCTGTTGTAGCCAAAGCGCGAGCGCGTCTTAGCCTACCCCCCAGTGCTACCCCCCATGCCTTACGCCACAGTTTCGCTACACATCTTTTAAGTGCCGGAGGTGATTTGCGAACCATTCAGGAATTATTGGGGCACGCGAGTCTCTCCAGCACCCAGATATATACTGCCGTAGACGACCAACATCTTCTTACTGTCTACAATAAAGCTCACCCTAGGGCGTGAAGACCAGGATAAGTCTTACATGTGGATGGCACGTTTTTCCACGTCGAGAGCGGCCTCTTTGACAGCTTCCGTAAGAGTAGGATGTGCATGGCACGTGCGCGCAATATCTTCCGAACACGCCCCAAACTCCATGGCGATAGCCGCTTCCGCTATCATATTACCGGCATCAACTCCCATGATGTGAACACCCAAAACGCGATCCGTTTCGGCATCTGCCAAAATCTTAACAAAACCATCCGTGGTGCGATTCACCTTAGCGCGGCCATTAGCAGTAAAGGGAAACTTGCCTGCTTTGTAAATTACACCCGCATTTTTTAACTGCTCCTCTGTCTGGCCAACAGCAGCCACCTCCGGTGCCGTATATACAACCCCCGGAATGACGTCATAGTTTACATGAGACCACTGACCGGCCAGATGCTCGGCCACCGCGACTCCTTCATCTTCTGCCTTGTGCGCCAACATAGGTCCGGCAATCACATCCCCTATGGCATATATCCCATCCACGCTGGTTTTGAAGTGAGCATCCGTTTCCACACGACCCCTGTCATCAAGGCGCACGCCCACATCCTCCAACCCCAAACCACCGGTATAGGCAATGCGCCCTATAGAAATCAGCGCCACATCGGCTTCCAGCACCCGCGTCTCGCCCCCTGTAGCAGGCTCTACATGAATCGCCAAATCACCATCACGTTTTTCAATAGCATTAACCTTTGTGCCTAATTCAAACTTCATACCCTGACGTTTCAGGAGGCGCTGAAACTGGCGGGAGATCTCGCCATCCATGCCGGGTGTGATGCGATCTAAAAACTCAACCACCGTCACCTGAGCCCCTAAACGACGCCACACAGACCCCAGTTCAAGGCCGATATAGCCGCCACCCACCACCAGCAGATGTTCCGGTACTTTCTCAAGAGATAAGGCACCCGTAGAGGAAACAATGCGTTTCTCATCAATCTCAATACCCGGTAGCGGGGCTACATCAGACCCTGTTGCAATAACAATACGTCCGGCAGTCAACTCGCGGCGCGTACCATCTGTAAAAAGAACCTCAACACGGCCCGGTGCCACAATACGAGCGTTCCCTCGTATATCGTCTACCTTGTTTTTATTAAATAAAAACTCGACGCCCTTCGTATTGCCCGTAATTCCTTCATCCTTGAAAGCCATCATCCTGATTAAATCAAGCCTGACACCATCCACGGCCACACCCATAGCATCCATATGAGCCGCTTCCTCGTAGAATTCAGATGCATGCAACAGCGCCTTTGAAGGAATGCACCCCACATTGAGGCAAGTTCCACCCGGTACGCCGCGTTTGTCTATACAGGCAACCGTCATCCCCAACTGCGCTGCCCGCACAGCACATACATAACCGCCCGGGCCCGAACCTATAACAATTAAATCAAACACCGATGATTCGGAAGTCTCAGTCATGTTGTCACAAACTCAGGAGCAAGCGGTGAGGATCTTCAAGGTTTTCCTTAATCCGCACTAAAAACGTTACCGCTTCACGCCCATCTACAAGTCGGTGATCATAAGAAAGGGCCAAATACATCATGGGTCGCACAACAATATTTCCGTCCACCACAACCGGACGATCCTGCACACGATGCATCCCCAAAATACCTGACTGGGGTGTATTCAAAATCGGCGTAGACATCAAGGACCCAAAAACACCACCATTAGATATGCTGAACGTACCGCCCTGCAAATCATCCATAGAAAGGCTTCCTTCACGGGCACGATGCCCAAAGTCACCTATGGATTTTTCTATATCCGCCAGACCCATAGATTGAGCATTCCGCAGTACCGGCACAACAAGGCCTTTATCAGTGGCTACCGCAATACCTATATGACAATAACGACGATAGATAATCTCATTATTATCAATAGAGGCATTCACTGAGGGAACCTCCTCAAGAGCTGCCACGCATGCGCGTACGAAGAAACTCATATAACCAAGTCGTACGCCATGTTTTTTTTCAAATAAATCCCGATATTCCGAACGTATCGCCTGCAACGCGCTCATATCAACTTCATTAAATGTCGTAAGAATAGCTGCCGTTTCCTGAGCAGCCTTGAGACGGGATGCAATCGTCTGACGCAACCGTGACATAGGGACACGCTCTTCCAGGGCGGACTCATCAACGGGCACGGAGGGGATAGAAACTCCACCGCCCCTCGCAGCACTCTCGGCGCGAACACCGGCAGCGATGGCATCCATGACGTCTTGTTTAACCACACGTCCACCTTTGCCGGTGCCCTGAATGGCGGCGGCATCCACATTATTTTCTTCCACTAAGCGCCGTGCAGAGGGCGGCAGAGGCACCTCAGAAGAGCCTGATGGGGGCGCAGACGGCGTTGCCGGGGATGATGAAGGAGCCTCAGGAGCAGGTGTTAATGATGCGGGAGGTGCTGCTTCAGGCACCTCTCCTTCCGTCAGAGAACCCAGCAATGTTCCCACTTCTACCGTCTCACCGTCGGCCACATCAATAGCAGACAAAACGCCGGATGCCGGAGCCGGAACCTCTACAGTCACCTTATCAGTTTCCAACTCCACAAGGGGTTCATCTGCCGTAACAGCATCGCCCGGTTGTTTAAACCATTGCGCTACAGTGGCCTCGGTAACCGACTCACCCAACGCAGGGACACGGATTTCTTTAGTCATAATTATTCATCCTCCGGTATGCCGGTTGTTGCCAATCAATCTATTTGCAAAGCTTCGGTAAGAAGCTGGTTTAGCTGGCTCATATGCTGGCTCATCAAGCCGGTGGCGGTAGATGCACTCGCCGGTCTGCCAGCATAGCGGGCACGACGATAACGGGCATCAATATGCCCCAACACCCATTCAATATAGGGCTCTATAAAACTCCATGCGCCCATATTTTTGGGCTCTTCCTGACACCATATAACCTCAGCATTCGAAAAGCGTGAAAGTTCTTCTGCCAAACTCCGAACCGGAAACGGATAGAGTTGCTCAAGGCGCATAATATAGACGTCGTTAATGCCGCGTTTTTCTCGCGCCTCATGGAGGTCGTAGTAGATTTTTCCGGAACACAACACAACACGGCGTATTTCATTATCTGGTTTGAGTTCAACAAACCGGCCTTTTTGGGTTTGCGCTTCATCTCTCAGTATACGGTGGAAGGAGGCAGATGAAGAGAAGTCTTCAAGAGAGGACACGCACAATTTGTGACGTAGCAGAGATTTTGGCGTCATCAAGATGAGAGGTTTGCGGAAACTGCGATGCAACTGACGGCGCAAAATATGAAAATAATTTGCAGGCGTACTGCAATTTGCAACCTGCATATTGTCTTCGGCACATAATTGAAGGTAGCGCTCTAATCTGGCGGAAGAATGCTCCGGCCCCTGACCTTCATAGCCGTGGGGCAACAGCATCACAAGGCCACTCATGCGCAACCATTTATGCTCGCCAGATGAGATAAATTGATCAATCACCACCTGAGCACCATTGGCAAAATCACCAAATTGCGCTTCCCATAAAACCAGCGTCCTGGGCTCGGCCAAAGAGTAGCCATACTCAAAGCCCAAAACAGCGGCCTCTGACAGCATAGAGTTAACCACCTCAAAATTAGCCGGACCGGAAGATATATGATTAAGAGGAATATACCGGTCTTCCGTCTCCTGATCTGTCAACACCGAATGACGTTGCGAGAAAGTCCCCCTTTCACAATCCTGACCAGACAAGCGCACAGAAAATCCATCTTCCAACAAAGTTGCAAACGCTAAAGCCTCCGCTGTTGCCCAATCAATGTTTGAACCGCTTTCAAACATTTGGCATTTAGCATCCATAAGGCGGCGAATAGTGCGGTGGGCATTAAAATCATCAGGAACCGTACTGAGCTTAAGGCCGATTTTCCGCAATTTTTCCAGATCAACCGCCGTTTCACCGCGACGCTCATTGCCTCTGGCCTGCTCAAGACCTGTCCAGCGCCCATCCAGCCAATCTGCCTTGTTGGGACGATAATTATTGGCTACGGCGAAGTCTGCATCCAGCTGTTTGCGGAACCCGGCACGCTGATGCTCTACTTCATCTTTGGTAACCACCCCCTCTGCAATCAGTTTTTCTGCATACAGAGTAAATGTAGTCGGGTGATTCTTGATGGTTTTATACATCAGGGGCTGAGTGAACATTGGTTCATCACTCTCATTGTGACCATAACGGCGATAACAAATCATATCAATGACGACCGGTTTGCCAAATTTCTGCCTAAACTCGGTAGCAATACGAGCAGCGAACACCACTGCTTCCGGATCATCTCCGTTAACGTGGAAGATGGGAGACTGCACCATTTTAGCTACATCAGAAGGATAAGGCGATGACCGCGACAAATGAGGCGCCGTAGTAAAACCTATTTGATTGTTAACGATAAAGTGGATAGCACCGCCCGAGCGATGGCCTTTCAATCCGGACAGCCCGAAGCATTCCGCTACAACCCCCTGCCCCGCAAAAGCAGCATCACCGTGCAACAACAAAGGCAACACAGATTGGCGCGCCGTATCTTGTGCCTGATCCTGCTTAGCCCGCGCTTTGCCCAAAACAACCGGATCAACAATTTCCAAATGGGAAGGATTAGCGGTTAAGGACAAATGCACTTTGTTGCCATCAAACTCTCTATCAGACGATGACCCCAGGTGATATTTCACATCTCCGGAGCCTTCCACGTCTTCCGGATTGGAAGAGCCACCTTGAAACTCGTGAAAGATGGCCTGAAAGGGCTTGTGCATAACATTGCCCAGCACATTGAGCCTGCCGCGATGTGGCATGCCCAGAACAATCTCCCGCACACCCATATTGCCACCTCTTTTGACAATCTGCTCTAATGCCGGAACCATAGCCTCACCACCATCTATGCCAAAGCGTTTGGTGCCGGTGTATTTTGTATTCAGGAAAGTCTCAAAACCTTCCGCTTCCATGAGCTTCCACAACATCGCCCGCTTTCCCTCGGCAGTAAAAAATATCTCTTTGTCCGGCCCTTCAATGCGCTCTTGAATCCATGCTTTTTCTTCAGGGTCAGAGATGTGCATGAACTCTACTCCCAAAGTGCCACAATAGGTGCGTTTGAGAATGGCCAACATCTCTTGAATGGTGGCTGTCTCTAACCCCAACACATTATCAATGAAAATTGGACGATCCATATCGGCTTCTGTAAAGCCATAACTCTCAGGCAGTAACTCCGGATGAGATTTTACTTCCGCCAAACGCAACGGATCCAAATCACCGGCAAGATGACCACGAATACGATAGGCACGTATCATCATAAGTGCACGTACAGAATCAAGAGTTGCACTGCGCACTTCCTCCTGTCCTATGTCGCCTGAGCGAGATTCAATTTTTTTCCTGAGAGCAGCGGTGACATCCTCATCCACTAAACTGTTTGCCGACTGTAACCGGTCGCGACGCGCCCATGACGGGCCATCCGCATCCGCTCCGCCTACAGAGTCAAAAAACGCACGCCACTCAGAATCAAGTGCCTCGTTGTTCTGACGGTATTGAGCATAAAGATGATCCATGTATGAAATGTTGCCGCTATTAAGAAAAGAAGCGTCCTTTGATGCCATTCCAGATGTTTTCTGTGCCATGATATATAATGTGCCTACAGATCCTTAATCATTAGTGTACACCCGTTAGTGTAGATATAGAGCGTTCCGGTTTTTTATCACACCCCTGTTGCCGGGTCACAACAATTTGCTATCTGGCCTCCTTTGGCCATCCGGGGACATAAACAGTTGATTTTTCGCGCTATAACAAACCATTTAAAGGATTTGCCGACCCCTCCTCATGTGAGCCCTGTATTTTAAAAACCACTCATTAGTGAGAGAGGTGCTCTGCCAAAGTTGACCCCAGCGTTGCCGGAGAAGACGAGACGATAACCCCTGCCAAACGCATCGCCTCAATCTTATCTTCAGCGCTCCCGGCCCCTCCGGCAATAATAGCCCCTGCGTGACCCATGCGTCGCCCGGGTGGGGCGGTTACTCCAGCGATAAAGCCAACAACCGGTTTTTTTATGGAAGAGTTTTTAAGAAAATCAGCAGCCTCTTCTTCTGCCGTTCCACCGATTTCACCAATCATGATGATGGACGTTGTCTCATCGTCCGCTAAAAACATCTCCAGACAATCAATGAAATTGGTACCGTTCACCGGGTCTCCCCCAATGCCAATACACGTGCTTTGCCCCAGACCCACGGCCGTAGTCTGAGCCACCGCTTCATAAGTTAGCGTACCGGAACGAGAGACAATACCCACCGACCCGGATTGGTGGATGTGTCCCGGCATAATACCAATTTTACACGCCCCGGGTGTGATAACACCAGGGCAGTTAGGCCCTACCAGTCGAGTACGGCTGCCTTGCAGAGCACGTTTTACCTTAACCATATCCATAACAGGAATACCTTCAGTGATGCATACCACCAACTCCAGTTCAGAAGCGATTGCCTCCAAAATGGCATCAGCCGCAAAGGGCGGAGGCACATAGACAGCACTTGCAGTAGCCCCTGTTTGCTCAACGGCTTGTTGAACCGTATCAAAGACCGGCAAATCAAGATGGCTCTCCCCCCCCTTGCCGGGTGTTACCCCACCCACCATCCTGGTACCATAGGCAATGGCTTGCTCAGAGTGAAACGTCCCCTGAGCGCCCGTAAACCCCTGACAAATAACCCGCGTTTGCGCATCAATCAGCACCGCCATGACCTGTCCCCTTTTACTTTTTGTTTCCGCTCATGGCGGCTGTAATTTTCTCTGCCGCATCGCCAAGATCACTAGCGGTGATTACCGACAATCCGGATTCAGCAAGTATCTTTTCCCCTTGCTCCACATTTGTGCCTGCCAGACGCACCACAAGGGGCACATCAAGGTTGACATCCTGAGCGGCCGCGACAACACCCTCAGCGATAATATCGCAGCGCATAATGCCGCCAAAGATATTGACCAAAATACCGCGTACTGATTCATCAGAGAGAATAATTCTAAACGCCTGGGTTACTTTCTCCCGGGTCGCCCCCCCGCCAACATCAAGAAAGTTAGCCGGAGACGAGCCAAACAGTTTGATAATATCCATCGTAGCCATAGCCAACCCTGCACCGTTGACCATACACCCTACCTCGCCATCCAGTTTAATGTAGTTAAGGTCATGACCGGAGGCTTCAACTTCTGCGGGATCTTCCTCGGTTTCATCCCGCAAATCCATAAGTGCCCTGTGTCGGTAAAGAGCGTTATCTTCCAGAGATACTTTGGCATCAAGACACACCAGTGCACCCAAACCTGTCACAACAAGAGGGTTTATCTCAAGCAGACTCATATCACTCTCCACAAACGCTCTGTATAAAGTGTGCGTCAGAGCCACAGCCTGTTTAACACTATCTCCCTCAAGACCCAGAGCAAAAGCAATACGCCGACCATGAAACCCGCTAATGCCGGTGGCCGGGTCAACAGAGACCGTAACGATTTTCTCCGGTGTATTCGCTGCAACCTCTTCAATATCCATACCCCCCTCAGTGGATGCAATAAACGCCAAACGGCCCGTTGCACGGTCTACCAGCAAAGACAAATAAAGTTCGCGCGCAATATCCGCACCCTGTTCGATATAAAGCCGATTGACACGTTTACCCCCCGGACCCGTCTGATGAGTAATCAGCGTCATGCCCAGCATGCGCTCTGCCTCAGTGCGTACCTCCTGCACAGACTTCACCACTTTCACACCACCGCCCTTGCCGCGCCCACCTGCGTGAATCTGCGCTTTCACTACCCATGGCCCTTCAAGACTCTCGGCAGCCTTAACAGCCTCATCCACCGTGAACGCCGCTTTGCCTTTGGGCACCGGCGCATCATACTCTGCCAGCAACGCCTTTGCCTGATATTCATGAATGTTCATCTGTTCCCTGCCAACCCCGCGCGTTTATGGTGTGTCATTCAATAATGTCAATCTCACGAGACCCCGCAGGTAACGCAATATGTAATCCGTCATAGCCCAGCATAGTCCCTTCAGGGCGTATGTCGTCTACCCCGCGCATGAATATATCCACCATCAGGTCATTGAGAAGAGCCGGTACAATATGGGTGAGTACCAAAAGCCCCGCACCGGCCTCATTGGCACTTTCCGCAGCTTCCACGGGCGTTGCGTGATAATCCGTAATATCATGAAATATGGCAGCTATATTGGGTAATCCGGCCTCCTTAGCGTGGCGGGAAAGGGCCATCACCATATCCTTATTGAGAGCCTCGTGAATCAACACGTCTGTCCCGGCCCCTACCCGGGCGATATTGTCATGCTTGACCGTATCCCCGCTAATCACCACAGAGCGGTCTTCGTAATCAACCCGATAGCCATAAGCCGGAGCAACCGGTGCGTGATCGACCAAAAACGCCGTTACCCTGAAGTTACCATCATCCAAAACAATAGTTTCTGCCCCGGCATCACTGACTATAACCTCATGGAAAACAAGAGGTGCGGCAGCGGCAGGTACAACCGCCTCTCCATGATGGGCAATACGATAGCCGTCATCCAGATGGTAGGCCTCTTCAAATCCATTGACGACTCTCTCCACACCCGGCGGGCCATAGACATCAAGAGGCTTTATGCGTCCCGCCGCCCAGCTTTGCAGAGCCACATCGCCCAGACCACTAATATGATCGGAATGCAAATGGGTAAAGATCACCCCATCCAGCGAGGCTTGAGGTAACAGGGCACGCGCCAAAGTCTGGCTTGAGGCTGCTCCTGCATCAAACAGCAAAAAATGTCCCCCCGCCAAAACCGCCACACACGGCCCGGCGCGTGACGGGTCGGGAATGGGTGAGCCGGAGCCGCACACGATAACATCCAGCGTATCATTATCCAGAAGTTCTGTTCCCGGAAACTGAAAAGCCGCCTGCAAGGCTCTTTCAAATAAAGCGTCCTGTACGGCCGGCACCTGAAGTGCCGCCCACACGCCGCCAGCCCCTACCGCTACCACGACCACAATACCGATGAGTATTTTTCTCATACTATCCTCTCCTACACTTGTTGTTACTTATTATTTAGCAGGATTATTTGGTGGGTTTTGCAGATCGGCGTTCAATTTTTTTACACGCGGTTACCAACCCCTTAACCGCCTTGACAGAATTATTGAACATCGTTTTTTCAGCGCGGTCCAGTTTGATTTCTACAATCCGCTCCACACCCTTAGCGCCGATGACCACCGGTACGCCGACATAAATACCCTTAACGCCATACTCGCCGTTTAACCAGGCGGCACACGGCAGAACACGTTTCTTGTCTTTAAGGTAAGCCTCTGCCATATCCATAGCCGCCGTAGCAGGAGCATAAAAAGCAGAGCCTGTCTTAAGGAGACCTACAATCTCCGCACCACCATCTCTGGTGCGCTGAATAATATCGTCCAGACGCTTCCGGGTTGTCCATTTCATCGCCACCAAATCCGGAAGAGGTATCCCTGCCACCGTAGAATAGCGCGGCAAAGGCACCATGGTATCGCCATGCCCCCCCAGCACAAAGGCTGTAACATCTTCAACTGAAACGCCGAACTCTTCCGCCAGAAAACACCGAAAGCGGGCCGAGTCCAGAACTCCCGCCATACCCACCACCCGGTTTTTTGGCAACCCACACGCTTTTTGCAGTGCCCACACCATAGCGTCCAGAGGGTTGGTGATGCAGATAACAAAGGTATTGGGCGCATATTTTTTTATGCCTGCACCCACCTGTCCCATAACTTTGAGATTAATCTCCAGCAAATCATCCCGGCTCATACCCGGTTTGCGCGGTACACCGGCGGTGACAATCACCACATCCGCCCCCTTAATGGCACTATAACGGGAAGCACCGGAAAAGTGAGTATCATATCCCTCAACCGGGGACGATTGCGCTAAATCCAACGCTTTGCCCTGAGGAATGCCATCCATAATATCAAAGATAACAACATCACCCAGATTCCTAAGGCCTGCCAGATGAGCTAACGTTCCACCAATTTGTCCACCCCCGATGAGGGCTATCTTGTTACGCGTCATGTTTTGTTCTCCGCTCTACTCCTGTCCCCTACCCAACTTACTCTATCACGCTCTGTCCTGCGGCAATACCCCATGGCCACGCTCCAGATATGCCACCGACTGCATCTCAGCCAAACGCGAAGCCGTACGACGAAACTCAAAACTGCCATCCCCTGCCGGATAAATCGCCTCCGGCAATGCCGCCGCCGACATTACCAGTTTAGAACCATGCTCATAAAGTATATCAATAAGACTTACAAATCGCGCTGCTTCATTGCGCTTTTCCGGAGCTAATACCGGCACCCCATCAATCATCAACGTATGGAACCGGCTAGCCAGCGCACCATAATCCGCCACCCCCAAAGGCCGTGCGCACAGTTCCTCAAAAGAAAACCGCGCAGCCCCCATGGCAGCGCACGGCACCGTCAAAGTACGCCCCTTAACCTCAGCCGTCATGACCATAGGCGGGGTACCACCGGTTAACCGTTCAAATGCCTCATCCATGGCAACAACTGCTGCCTCATTCAGCGGTGAGAAATAAACCGGACGGCCCCCAAGTCGGTTGAGGCGGTAGTCTGTATCGCCATCCAACTCCAACACCATCATGTGGTCATGCAACAAATCAATAAACGGCAAAAAGCGTTGCCGATTTAACCCCCCTTCGTAAAGCCCTTCCGGTGCACGATTGGATGTCGCGACCACCACAACCCCCAGATCAAACAAATGCGAAAACAAACGGCCTAAAATAGACGCGTCCGCGATATCCGTGACCTGGAACTCATCAAAACACAACAACGCCGCTTCGTGGGCAATATCCCGCGCTACCGGCGCTATAGGGTCACCACCCCCGCTACCACGTGATGATTTTTCTCCTTCACGCCACGTAAAAATACGCTCATGAGTCTCCGCCATAAAGGCATGAAAATGAACCCGGCGTTTGTTTGTCAAAGGAGCCGTATCAAAAAACATGTCCATTAACATGGATTTACCCCGCCCCACGCCTCCCCAAATATAAAGCCCTTTTGGCGGCTGACTCCTGCGACGAAATCCCGGCACACCAAAGCGCTTACCCTTCCCATAACGCCCCAGAGCATTATGCAAAGCCTCAAGACGCGCAACCGTTGCCGCCTGCGCCACATCCACCTCAATGCAGTCGGAGGTTACCAGCTGGTCGTAAACAACAATCGGGGTCACGACATTATCTGGTCCCTTTTATGTATGTCGGCGCCAAAAACTATCCTCAACACCCACAAGCACACCCCGTCGCAGACGGTTTATCCAACAACTCACCCTCTTTCAGTGCACCAGAGACTCCGGGCTGCCCATACTCGTCGCTAGGATGGCGCGTATAAAACGCCTCCCACGCCACCGATTGAGGATCAAGCACCCAATTTTTGTCAGACACTGCATAGCAACACGTGGTCTGCTCTTGTTCCAGAACCTCACCGCCTGAAGCGGCTCTAAAACGTTTATATAAATCTTGCAACTCATCCTCACTCTCAACTTGAATCCCCACATGAGAAAAACCAATAGCCTCACCACGAGACTCAATCACAAAATTGACCCGCGGATCCTCCAACATCCACTTAGCATAATCCTGTTTGAGCACCGTCGGCGGCGTACCAAATAAGGCGCTGTAAAAACGAACCGAATGCTCCAAATCCTTAACGGAAAAACTAACGTGTAATCTTTTCATGAGATTTTCTCCTGTTCTTTGGCACTATATGACAAATGACATGCCCCACCACAGCAATCTTCGAGCAGCCACTCAACCAAATCATTCATGCAGGTTAAATTAGCCTCGTAAATTAAAGAACGTCCTTCGCGACGCACTGTTATAAGTCCGGCGTTTGTCATATCTTTAAGATGAAACGAAAGAGTAGCAGAGGGCACATCCAACAATTGCGCTAAGTTCCCTGCCGCAAGCCCACTTCCAGTTCCATCCGGGCTGTAGGCACTCACCAGGGCACGAAACGCCGCGAGACGGGTCTCCTGCGACAGGGCGCTGAGGATTACGAGGGCATTTTTCATTTCCATAATTCTAAATATATAAAAACATAGCGTATCTGTCAACCTTCCCTCCATATTTTCCATATTCCCCTCGGTTTTTTATGAGCAAATATCATCACCGTATCGGTGTACCCCTAAGTCAGGCATAAACAGAAACTGTTTTCACTTCAAAGCCAATCCTACATTCATGTAGTATGACGGACTCACTATGCGTACACTTCATCATGGGATTTTGTGCCCCTTCAGCCGTAAAGTACGCCTTCTTCTGGCAGAGAAGGCTATACCCTTCCAGCTTGTGGAGGAGCCCCCCGGCTCATGCAGTGAGAAATTGCTTTCTCTCAACCCTGCCGGTGAAACGCCGGTTCTTATAGAGGCCGGCGGCCGCATTATCGCCGGGCACCGTGCCATTGAAGAGTATCTGGAGGAAGTCTACCCTGAGGTTTCTTTACTGCCTGAAACTATTGAGGACCGTGCCGAGACCCGCCGCCTGGTTTCATTATTTGATGGTCGTATAAACGATGAAGTCACGCGTATTTTTGTCTACCAAAAAATAACCCGTCGGTTTATCCCCGCCCGTGAGGGCGGTGGTTCGCCGGACACGGCATATCTGAAGGCGGGACAGCATCAGCTAAGCCTCCACCTCGCATATATCAATCATCTGGCAGAACAACGAAACTGGCTGGCAGGGGACAAGATGAGCCGCGCCGACCTTGCAGCAGCTGCTCATTTTTCTTGTCTGGATTATTTGGGCGATGTGGCGTGGGAAAACCATCCCGACCTCAAAAGCTGGTATGTACGGCTTAAATCACGACCATCCTTTCGCGCCCTGCTGAAGGATCGCATAGCCGGTACACTCCCGCCGGATAATTATACCAATCTTGATTTTTGATGATTGCTCCTTCCACACTTCAGGCGCGCCAAAGCCCCCGGACACGGAAGCATATTGAGCAGATGGCCACTGCTTGCGGATTAGATGCCATCGGCATCACTCATCCCACAGCAATTGCCGGACCGGGCAGGCGCCTTGAGCAATTTCTTGAGTCAGGCCGGCATGGCGATATGGACTGGATGGAGCGTCATCAGGACCGGCGCGCCTCTCCGGCAACACTTTGGCCGGACGCCCGCTCTGTCATTATGTTGGGCATGAATTACGGCCCTTCGGACAATCCTCTCGCTGTGCTAAAAAAATCCGGCCATGGGGCCATCTCTGTTTATGCACGTGGTAAGGATTACCATGATGTTTTCAAAAAGCGCCTGAAGCGACTCGCCCGTGATATTCATGATGAATGGCACGCTCAGGTTAAAGTGTTTGTGGACACGGCACCCCTGATGGAAAAACCGCTTGCAGCGGCGGCAGGTCTGGGCTGGCAGGGCAAGCACACCAATCTGGTTTCGCGTGATCATGGGTCGTGGCTATTTTTAGGCGCTATCCTGACAAATCTTGCTCTACCGGACGACACACCTCATGAAAATCATTGCGGCAGTTGCCGTGCCTGTTTGGATGTATGCCCCACCCATGCTTTTCCGGCGCCTTATCAACTGGACGCGCGGCGTTGTATTTCTTACCTCACCATTGAGCATAAAGGACACATTGATTCTTCGTTGCGTCCCTTAATGGGCAATCGCATTTACGGATGCGATGATTGCCTCGCCGTCTGTCCATGGAACCGCTTTGCCCGACAGACACAAGAGATGGCCTTTCATCCCCGTAAAGAGTTACAAGCCCCTCTTCTCGAGGAATTGGTAACATTGGATGACAAAACCTTCCGCGCTTTGTTTTCCGGTTCTCCCATAAAACGTATTGGACGGACACGGTTTGTACGCAATGTGTTGATTGCTATAGGCAATTCTGCATGTCGCCCCCTTGCGGCAAGAGCAGAATCCCTTATAGATGACCGAGAGCCTTTAGTGCGAGCCATGGCGGTATGGGCGCTGGCCCGCCTTGACCCTTCACGTCATGAGGTTTTGAAAAGCCGGGCATTGCCTTATGAGCAGGACATCTACGTTCGCCGGGAATGGCATCGAAGGAGGAGTGATACATTATGACCGCCTTGCGCTTGTTTTGTTTTGGATATGGCATGAGTGCCGCCGCGCTGGCGAACCGCTTGCAACCCCGTGGCTGGCGCATTGCCGGTACCTGCCGAACACCGGAAAAACTGGCGCATCTTAGCCGGAACGGCGTTGATCCTTTTTTGTTTGACGGTCAAACTCCCATGGTTGACGCGAAAGGCGCCCTTGCCGATACGAGCCATGTGCTTATTTCCATCCCCCCTGATGAGGAGGGCGATGTAGTCATACGCCATCATGGTACGACACTTGGTGCTTTGGAGACACGCCGCTGGTGCGGTTATTTATCAACCACCGGTGTCTATGGTGTGCGGGATGGATCGCTGGTTGACGAAACAACACCCACACACCCCACTACGGAGCGCGGCAAGCGACGGCAGAGTGCAGAACGGGAATGGAATTCTTTCGGAAAGATGTATAACTGGCCGGTTCATATCTTTCGGTTGGCAGGTATATATGGCCCCGGACGCAATGCTCTTTGTAGTCTCCGGCAAGGGCGGGCGCGGCGTATCAATAAACCCGGACAGATGTTTTCTCGTATTCATGCAGATGATATTGCTGCTGTTCTGGACGCCTCCATAACCCAACCCCGGGCCGGAGCCATATATAACGTGTGTGATAATGAACCTGCCCCTCCTCAGGATGTGGTCACGTTTGCAGCCAGCCTTTTGAACATTGACCCACCACCCCTTGAGCCGTTTGATAGCGCCGGTTTGTCGCCCATGGTGAGGAGGTTTTATTCTGAAAACAAGCGGGTTAATAATCAACTTATTACCCGGGAGCTAGGCGTTCAACTGGCCTACCCTACCTATCGGGAGGGCTTACGGGCGCTGGCAAAACAGGGCGAGGGCCATGGCTAAGGCAAAGCCTTGTGTGATGCAAATCATTCCGCGCCTTGAGGGTGGTGGTGCAGAACGCACCACGGTGGATGTTGCCACGGCCCTTGTTTCTGAAGGCTGGTTGCCTCTTGTGGTCAGCGCAGGGGGGCATCAGGTAGCTGCCATTGAGGCCATTGGAGCTGAGCACATCTGCCTGCCTGTGCACTCAAAAAATCCTGTAACTATCGTTCATAATATCAGACGCCTCCGTCACCTCATAGACAAGCATCAGGTAGATTTATTGCACGTACGCTCACGTGCACCGGCATGGAGTGTCTTGCGGGCAGCCCGGCGGTGCAACATACCTCTTGTGGCCACCTGGCATGGTGCCGTTCCGGACGGTCCGGCACTGAAAATCTTCTATAGCAGCGCCCTTGTGCGTGGCGATGTTGTGATTGCCAATTCTTGTTACACGGCAGAGAGAATAAAAATACGCTACCCTCGCCGTATAGCACGTCTTATTACTATTCACCGTGGCACAGACTTAGCGGCCTATGACCCGAAAAAAGAAGATTCCACCCGCACCACACGCTTCAGGCAGCAATGGAACGTGGGCACGGAAAGCATGTTAGCACTCATGCCTGCCCGTCAGTCACGCACAAAAGGCCATGATTGCGTAATAGAGGCGCTGGCTCAGCTTGACCCTGATTACCGACCGGTTGTGGTTTTTGCCGGTGGCTATGATTGGCAAAATGCGTATGGCATCCGCTTAAAAAATAAAGCCTGTGATTTGGGAGTAAAAGACGCCGTGCGGTTCGTGCCGCACATTGATGATATGCCCGGAGCATGTTGGGCAGCTGACATTATATTATCCCCTTCTTTGCAGGCGGAAGCCTTCGGACGGGTGGCGGTAGAGGGGCAAGCGGCAGGCCGTCCGGTAATTGTCGCAGACCATGGCGGTGCCCGAGAGACCGTTATCAACGATAATGAAGCGACTGCAACAGGCTGGCGGATAACGCCCGGGGATGCCACCACTCTGGCCCGCGCTTTACAAGAAGCCGCTGCCATGGGCCCGAAAGGCCGCACTATTATGGGTCAACGTGGTCGTAATTTTGTGGCTCCACGTTTTTCGTTGGATGCTATGTGTTCGGCCACTCTTGACGTTTATCGATCGCTTCTGCACTCTCCTCGACACTCCAGCCATGCAACATAAGAGAACACACAATGAGTGCCCCTTCATACAGCACCCGTGAAATGATTGACCGCCTGGTCAGTTTTGATACCACCAGCCGAAACTCTAATCTGGCTCTCATTGATTTTGCCGCCAACTATCTTGAGAGCCATGGTGTGACGAGCGTTCAGGTGACCAGCGATGATGGCAACAAAGCCAATCTGTTTGCCACCCTTAAGTCCGATGGAACCCATGACCCCAAACAGGGCGGGGTCGTTCTGTCAGGTCACACGGACGTAGTGCCGGTGGACGGTCAACCGTGGACGACGGACCCGTTCACGGTAACGGAAAAAGATAACCGGCTTTATGGGCGCGGAGTGTGTGATATGAAATCTTTTCTGGCGGTTGCCCTTGCCGCCGTGCCCCGGTTTGTTACAGGAGATCTTCAGCGCCCTGTTCATTTAGCCTTGTCTTATGATGAGGAGGTAGGCTGTCTCGGTGCTCCGCGTCTTGTGCAATGGATGGCCGATGAGGGCATCCGCCCCGCTTTGGTAGTGGTAGGAGAGCCGAGCACCATGCGTGTCGTTACGACTCACAAGGGCATTCGCACCTTTCGTGTTGAGATTACGGGACGGGAGGCTCATTCAAGCGCATCCGGCGACGGGGTGAATGCTATTACGATAGCCGCCCGCCTTATTGACTTTCTCAATAATGTGGCCCGTGAGATGTGTGAGAAAGATGCGCAGGATGACCGCTTTACCCCCCCTCATAGCACCATCAACATTGGATCCATTGAGGGAGGAACTGCGGTTAATATCATTGCACGCCGGTGCACTTTTTCGTGGGAATACCGGCCACTACCGGTCATGGCAGACCCCACGCCTGAGGTGCGTCTTGAGCATTTCGTGCGTGATGTCATATTGCCGGAGATGCGCTCTATTGCACCTGAAGCCGATGTTCGAATTATTCCCGACGCTCAGGTACACGCCTTTTTAGGCAAGAACGGCTCCCCTGCTGAAACTTTAGCACTTATGCTAGCCAACCAGAATGAAACCATCGGCGTTTCTTATACCACCGAGGCGGGCCTGTTTCAAAACGCCGCCATGGAAAGTGTCGTATGCGGGCCGGGTGATATTGCACAAGCCCACAAGCCTGATGAGTTTATTGAATTATCCCAGATTGATCTGTGCGAGCAGTTCATGGAGCGCGTTCTGGCTTATGCAACCGGACCCTGATACCCCCTTAAAGCAGGCACCATCTCAAAATAGATTTTTGAACATGAAGGCGGTTTTCAGCCTCATCCCACACAACGGATTGAGGCCCATCTATAACGCTTGCGGTTACTTCTTCACCACGGTGAGCAGGCAGACAATGCATGAAAATTGCCTCTCCACCGGCCGCCGCCATTAAAGATTCATCAACCTGAAAAGGTGTTAACACGGCATGACGCTGAGTTTTCGTGTCTTCCGAGTCGGTCATAGAAACCCACGTATCTGCCACCACACACTCAGCACCGGCTACCGCTTCATAAGGTTCATGGGTAAGTGTCACCTGTCCCCCCGCCGCTTGTGCTTTCTTCAGAACCGCCACATCCGGCGACAATGAAGTCGGACACGCTAACACCAGTTCAAAATTAAACTGCGCCGCTGCATGAATCCAGGATGCCGCCACATTGTTACCATCGCCGACCCAGGCAATTTTGCACCCCTCGATTGGCCCCTTATGTTCTTCAAACGTCATAACATCCGCCATGATCTGACACGGATGACTCCGGTTCGTTAACCCGTTGATAACCGGCACTTCAGCAGAAACCGCCAACTCCTCCAGATTATCATGGCTTGCACTGCGAAACATGATGATATCCACATAGCGCGATAACACTCTCGCCGTATCCGCAAGACTCTCCCCCCGACCCAGATGCATATCCACACCGTTCAACAACAACGTCTCACCCCCTAATTGACGCATGGCAACATCAAAAGAAACCCGCGTACGCGTAGAAGATTTTTCAAAAACCATCGCCAACAAATAATTTTCAAGAGGACGGTCTGTATCAACTTTCACCACACCTTCACTACCCTTGCGATTTTCTTTACGCGCACGAGCATCATCCAGAATAGATCGCAAATCCTCTTTTGCAATGACATCAAGGTCAATAAAATGTCTCGGCTCACCGGTCATATCTTATTCTTTCTTTTCGACTTTCCGGATTCTATGCGCTGTTCTGCGCCTTCAAAACTTTACAGGCTTTTGTCATACGGCTTATGAGTTCCTCAACATGGGACTCGTCAATAATAAGTGGCGGTAACAACCGGACCGTATTATTGGCCGCACCTACCGACAATACTCTCTCATTATAAAGAGCCTGTACCAACCCTACATTTGGACATTGACACCGCAAGCCGAGAAACAATCCCTCACCTTGTATACCCTCTATGATTTCAGGATATTGATCCGATATCATGGCAACGGATTGCCGCAATCTCAAACCGGTGGATACCACCTTTTCTAAAAATCCCGGCTCTAAAAGCACATCAAGCACCGCATTGCCCACCGCCATCGCCAGAGGATTGCCGCCAAAGGTTGAACCATGAGTTCCGGCTGTCATGCCGGAGGCAGCCGCTTCAGTGGCAAGACACGCCCCCATGGGAAAGCCTCCGCCGATACCCTTGGCCGTGGCTACAATATCAGGCTCAATGTCGGCCCATTCATAAGCAAACAATTTTCCCGTACGCCCCATGCCCGATTGCACTTCGTCTACAATCAAAAGCACTCCCCGTTCATCGCACAGGCCACGGATTTTCCGCAGCATATCGGACGGCACAGGACGCACGCCTCCCTCACCCTGAATAGGCTCCAGCAACACTCCGGCCGTAGCCGACGTCATCACAGATTCCAGCGCAGCCATATCGGCAAAGGGAACCTGAACAAAACCAGGCGACACGGGACCAAAACCCTCCAGATAATTCTCACGTCCCGTCGCTGCCAGTGCTGCAAGCGTACGGCCATGAAAGGCATTCTCCAGGGTAATAATTTCAAAACAATCTGCCTTGCCCCGGTGCGTATGATATTTGCGTGCCATTTTTATGGCACACTCAATGGACTCGGAACCGGAATTGGTGAAAAAGACCGTATCTGCAAAACTGGCCGCTACCAACCTTTGCGCCAACTTCTCCTGACCGGAAATGTGATAAAGATTAGACGTATGCCACAGTTTTTGCGCTTGCTCCGTTAAGGTCTTCACCAGATGAGGGTGCGCATGCCCCAGAGAATTCACGGCGACCCCGGAAGCAAAATCCAGAAAGCGGCGACCATCACCCGTTACCAGCCATGGGCCTTCGCCATGGTCGAAAGCGATATCAGTGCGGTTGTAGACGGGAAGAACGGACTCTATCATAAAAATAGCCTAATGTTAGAAACACGTATGGCACACTGTTTCCGGTGATGTGTTGTAGGAATTGCTTGAAAGTAGATAAACTAGGATACAAATATAAATTGTATGGTGGCTCTGTCAAATTGTTATGATTTCAATCGCCATCCTGTTCGGAAAATCCAATGGCACACTGTCCATAGGATAATGTTAAGCCCCCCCAAAAACAATACGCCCGCCAAAAGACTACCGTCGCTATGCCCTGTAAAGCCGTAACGAAACCCGTCAATCATGTAAAAAAACGGATTAACATGGGTAATATTGTAGGCCAGCTCGGGCAGTTGACGAACAGAATAAAACGTACCCGACAAAAACGACAGGGGCACTACAACAAAATTGGTGATAGCCTGCATATGATCGAACTTCTGTGACCAGATGCCGGTTATAATCCCCATCAGAGACATCGTTAAGGATGCATTTACAGCAAAATAGACGACAGCCCACCAATGTTTGACGTCCACCTCTACAAAAAAAGTAATACCCAGACCTGTCATTATAGCCACCAACAGTCCGCGTGTTACCCCACCCAGAGCAAACCCCAGATTAAGTTCACCCGCCGATAAGGGCGGCATAAGAAAATCAACCTCTGTTCCCTGTATTTTGGCAATCAACAAAGATGAGCCTGTATTGGCAAAAGCGTTTTGAATCGTGGCCATCATAATCAGTCCAGGAGCCAGAAAACTGGAAAACGGCACACCTGAAATATCCGGACGCAACCCACCCAGAGCCAAAGAGAAAACGGCCAGAAAGAGTAAAGTAGTGATAACCGGTGCCATAACGGTCTGGGTTAGAATTTTGAAAAACCGTTGTACCTCTTTCAGATACAACGTCCAAAGCCCAAGCCAGTTTACAGCGCCGAAATGCCGCACTCCTTCAGCAGGATATTCTCTGACCCGTGTTATATCCGTCATGGCGCTACTGTATCTTATTCAATGAAGAATTATAAAAACTACCCGCTAACATACGGTTCGTTTTTCTCATAAAAATAGCGTTTAAGCAAACGTGATGTTGTTCAAAGGCAATTCCCGAACACGCACACCGGTAGCCGCAAAAACGGCGTTAGCGACGGCAGGCGCTATAGGAGGCAGGCCCGGCTCACCACCGCCACCCAGAACCACATTATCGCCATTGATAATTTTAACCTCAATATCAGGCATCTCTTCCATGCGGAGTATTTCATAATCATGAAAATTGCTCTGCACAACGGCACCCTCCTCCAGAGAAATCTCTCCGTAAAGCACCGCCGTCAGGCCATACACAATCGCACTCTCCATCTGTGCCTCAAAGCCTGAGGGATTTACTGCAAAACCCGGGTCGGCACAACAATAAACGCGAACAACGCGTGGTGTGCCACCAGACAATTCGACGTCCGCGACCTGCGCCACAATAGTCCCGAAAGAAGGCACCAGAGCAATACCCCGGCCATGACCGGCGGGCAATTTGCGTCCCCAGCCTGACATCTCCGCCACCCCCTCAAGGACCGCTTTATGACGCGGCGATTTGTTCAGCAGAGCCAGACGATACTCAAACGGGTCAACACCCGCTTTATGAGCGAGTTCATCCATAAAAGACTCTTTGAAAAATCCGTGCTGACTTTCATCCACCGAACGCCAATCTCCGAAACGCAAATGCATCGGTACATCCGGCAAGGTCCGTATGCGCTTGTTGGGAATATCATAATAATCAACAAAAGCCGCCTCCGGTGGGGCCTCCTGATGCACATAGACATTATCCCAACTTACCGGACGGCCCGCACTCTCAAGGCCCGCCTTAAACCGGCTCGTTGTGCAGGTGCGGTAATACGCCTTCTGAATATCCTCCTCCCGCGACCATATAACTTTCACAGGATAGTTTACCGCCTGAGCCACCCGCGCACTGATAACCGCATAATCATCTCGCAACCGGCGTCCAAAACTGCCACCCATTTCCATTTGATGAAGGTTTATATTGTCCGCTGCAATGCCGGTAGCATCGGAAACCTCCGATATGGCACGTAGGGGAACCTGCGCACTCGTCCACAAATCACAAACACCATCATGAACCCAGCCCGTACAGTTAACCGGCTCCATGGCCCCATGAGCTAAAAAAGGAACCCGGTATTCCGCTTCAACCGTTGCAGGCGCATTGTCAGAGGCCGAAATGACATCCCCAGCCTCACCGAGAACATCACCGCCTTCGTCTCCCGCTTCACTCAGGGCTTTTTCATAGCGGTCAAACAATCCCTTCTGATCAAGATTATCGTTGGGCGTCTTTGAAAAATCCATCTCGACCGTATCAAGAGCCTGTTGCGCCTGCCAATATCCCTCGGCAATAACAGCGACAAAACCGCCAAAGTTGATTACCTCCAAAACTCCCGGCATTGTTTTAGCTTGCGTGTCATTAACGGATTTAATGGTTGAATCCGGCACGGGCGCGGCGAAAATAGCACCATAGCGCATCGTTTGACCGGGGATGGTGGCATCAATGCCATATTGCGCCGACCCGTTCACCTTCTCATCAAGGTCAACACGGGGCATGGATTTGCCCATAAGTTTGAACTGGTCAGGTGTTTTGAGTTTGGGATGGGTAGGCAAAGACTGCCGAGAGGCGGCGTCTGCAAATACCGCATAGGCCGCCGACCTGCCGGACCCGTCATGCAACAATGTGCTGTTTGCGGTTCGTATGTCACCTGCCGGTACATTCCATGCCTCGGCGGCAGCCGCTATAAGCATCTCACGTGCGGCAGCGCCTGCAACCCGCATTCCTCTTTGCCCCGTCGCCCGTACCGACGAACTTCCTCCCGTTGCATAACCACCCGCTAACTTGGAAACCTGCGTCAGAATGCCATCAAGGGTCGGGTCAAGCCATGGCGGCGCATCCAGAGTGCCCGGTGCAAAAAACAAGCGCACCATGTGTTGAGAAACATAATCGCCGGTTGTCGGAGCTTCCATGACGGCAATTTTATCCCAATCGGCATCCATCTCGTCCGCCAGCATCTGCACAAGAGACGTACGAACTCCCTGCCCCATTTCCGTGTGGGGAATAATCGCCGTTACCACATTATCAGCATCAATTTTAACCCAACTGTTAATGAGGTTTTCGCCCTGACCTCCGGCCACCAGAGGCTTTAACTCATCTACCGGATTGCCCGGACGCAAAGCGACCCCTACCACAAAAGCGCCACCCGCCAATAGTCCTGACCCGATAACCGCCCTGCGCGTCCATTTTGCCATGTCAGGCGCTCCCCCCACCGGCGGCTTTTTTGATGGCCTTACGGATGCGGCTATACGTCCCGCAACGGCATATATTGCCGGACATGGCATCATCAATATCGTCATCTGTAGGGTTAGGGTTTTCCCGCAACAGCGCCACCGCCGACATGATCTGCCCTGATTGACAATAGCCACACTGAGGCACTTGTTCGTCTATCCATGCTTGCTGGATTTTGGATAGTTTTTCCTGCCCTCCGGCATCTCTGGTGGCAATTCCCTCAATGGTGGTGATAGCCCCCCCATCAGCCGCCCCGATGGGAACGGAACATGACCGGACAGGCTGCCCGTTAAGATGCACCGTACACGCTCCGCATTGCGCAATGCCGCATCCGAACTTGGTACCCGTCAGGCCTAGCTGCTCGCGCACAACCCAGAGGATTGGTGTTGCATCATCAACATCAAGCACGTGGGAATCACCGTTGATTGTAACGCTAACCAAAGTTTTGCCTTCGCTTCGTTTTAATCATTACTAAATCTTCTTATAAAACTATTGTGACAACTCCCCTCTTTTGAGTCAAGACAGACGACCATCCTCATGACGCCCTACTTTTCCGGAAGAGCATTAATTCTCCAGATTAACTGATTTTTTATCTGTTCAACGTCGACCTCCATGAACGTCCGGTGCGAGGCTACGGCTCCGCGCCAAAGTTCTATCCAACACGCCAGCAGAATATCGCACACCTCTCCCTCAAGACCACGCACAATACGAAGACCACTATGGTGAATAACGGCACTACCGGCATCGGCGCCGGATGCCAGTTCAGCCTCATCTCCCATACCCGCAAACATGGCAATCAAAAACCGGGCCGCATCATCCGCACCGCCATCAACTCCCCCTACGGCCTCCGCCATAAAGGCATAATATTGCAAGCCCGTAAGCCGCGCGGCAAGACTTGCCAGTTCGCGGGTACGCTCCGGACCCAAAACCGTAATAAGTGCAGACAGGCCATTACGAATATAATCCATGGCATAGTTGCGGTTGGCTTTGGACAATCGTTCGGGCGGCCACCCGGCCTCCGGTGGCCTGGGCTGTTTGGCCTCATCATAAGGCGGTGGACGTTCATCAGGTTTAAATTGCAACCGTTCACTTCCATCAAGCACATGGTCATACTCCCTGAAATAACCACACAGTCCAAACTGACCGGTCATATCTTCCGATACACACACAAACCCAAGCCTCGGATTACCCAAAGACGGACCATTTTGCGCATACCACCCTCTTAAAAATCCCCGACTCGTCTCAGGCGGCGCACCGCAAATAACAGCCCCGTCATACATCCAACGCGGATAGCGAAACCTCACCCATGCCTTTCTATCGGACTCCTCCATATATTCCACCGTAACACCCCCCATCCCGTTTGAGAGCACATGATATTGTGCACACGCTACCGCATCCGGAAGCCCTTCCAGATCAAGTTTTTTGAAACCGGATAAAAATTTCTCTTCATGTTGCTGCCGAAACAGATGAAACATCCATTCACCGGTAACTTCCGCCGCCTCCCGTGTAGCCACCATCAACTGCAACCCCAGCAGATATTGATGATGAAGACCCGCCTGTGCTCTAATCCCTCCTGATACGCTTTTATTGTCCTGAACTTGCGTCATAACACCCCTGCCTGTTCCAGGTTACCCGCCTTAACCCCCATATCGTATAAAGGGGGTTTAAATATCCTGCCCGATAGCGCAAAATCCGGCAAGAGGCCAACGATGGCCTCTGTCATTATTACAGGAGGCGTCATGCTCACATTACATTTTGCACCTAATTCCCGTGCGGTCCGTATTCTCTGGCTTCTTGAAGAACTGGAATTGCCTTACAAACTTAACCGGATGGACTTTCATCCCAAAGACCTTAAATCTGACGAACATAGAGCGCGGCATCCTCTTGGACGTATACCGGTTCTGGATGACGGCGATACCTCCATCTACGAGTCGGGGGCTATCACCGAATACATCCTTGAGCGTCACAAAAACGGAGATCTTAAACCTGCCGTTGATGACCCCCGCTTTCCGGAATATCTGCAATGGTTTCATTATTGCGAAGGCATGGTGATGCCACCGATCAATACCATCGTGGTTCACACGCTTTTGCTGCCACCGGAACGTCAGGACGAAACCGTACGCGGTCAGGCTCAGCGTCTGTTGAGCAAAGCACTGGCTCCCGTTGATGAAGCCATTGAGGGACGGGAATATCTGATAGGTGATTTTTCAGCGGTAGACATTATGCTGGGGCACTCTATTCTGATGAGTGACCGCATGGGCTGTGTATCGGACGATATGAAAAACCTTAAGGCCTACACAAAACGTATCAGCGAACGTCCGGCACTGCAGAAAGCTCTGGCGGCATAAGAGAACGTTCGACGCACCCAACCTCATGGGCGTATAGAAAACCGCAAAAAAATAAAGTGGCCAATATTGCGGTAAGCTGGCGGCCATCCGGATACAGTTAAGCCGGTAGCGATGCATTGAACCCCTTTGGGTTCAAACCCCCTGCAGCAGGCAATATTTTGCCACAAATAATCCTCTTGAAAAAAGGAGGATAAAGATTATGAGTTCGATGAAAATTAAACAACTATTTGAGGGAGATTGGGAATTCGTCCAGTCGATCAGGCTACGCGCTTTAAAGCAATCTCCGGGTGTTTTCTTATCCAACTATGATGAGGAAGCACAATACGATACCGCAATCTGGAGAAGCCGACTGAGAGACGATTCCGGTGCAACTTTTGGCCTGTTTGATAATGATAAAATCATTGGCCTGACGGGTATAAAGATTTTGAATACATATACGAACTGGATTTAAGAAAATGAACAGGGTGGATATATCTGATTGGAGTTTTTTCAGCGGTATGGCAATCCGAACTTATTTTAGTGCGGCATCCGTTATTTCATGAGTCCAGGCTCCACGGGGTCTTCCGGTTATCACAGGATCAGAGCCGCCGGCTAGAAGCGCATCGACGGTTCGCCGGTAATCCGCCGGGTCCAGAGCGCCGTTAGAACCTGCTGTGAGTTTGGCGATCTCACCCATCATGCGAACCTGATGCTTTTCGGTTTGGGTTCCGGTTTCATCGTAATCCAGAATGATCAGTGCAGAATCATACGGATTGTCTTCGGTCCATTTCCACCCCTTCATTGAAGCACGGACGAACCGTATCATTTTATCTTTGAATGACCGGTCACCGAGCCTGTCTTCGAGAACATACAAGCCATCCTCAAGAGTTGACACGCCCTGATCTTCATATTTGAAACTTGTCAGTTCATCAGGCGATAACCCTGCGTCAATGACTTGCCAATATTCATTATAAGACATTGTGGAGATACAAGACGCCTGACCATTGAGAATAGGATCTATATTAAAACCCTGTTTTAACACTTCAACACCATCCCCCGAGGCATCTGTCTGAATTCCCAACTTGCTCATCCATGCCAGAAACGGGTACTCATTGCCGGAGAACCACACCCCGAGCGTTTTTCCCCTGAGATCACGCGTGGAGGTTACGCCTGAATCCTTTCTGCACGTTAGCATCATACCCGACGACTTAAAGGGTTGGGCTATATTCACCATAGGTACACCCTTTTCCCGTGCAGCCAGTGCTGCCGGCATCCACTCTACAGCAACATCGGCCCCACCACCTGCCAAAACCTGCGTCGGAGCAATGTCGGGGCCGCCGGGTTTAATCGTGACGTCCAGACCTTCGTCATCATAGTAACCGTTTTTCAGGGCAACGTAATATCCTGCAAACTGCGCCTGAGTAACCCATTTCAGTTGTAATGTTAATTCATCCGCAGCAAAGGCCTGATTGGCGATTAGCCAAAAACCGGTAGCCAGGATCATATTTTTGAGTTTCATTTCATGCTACTTGTCGGTTGATTTGTTGTCGTCAAAAGGGAGTAACCCGTAAGGTCGGCTATTTTTTTGATTTTCCTATTAGGGATACCCTTAAACCTGCCTTTGAGGATGGGACGACAGTGACATGATGGCTCACCATATCTCAAAATTGGCATCGTAAAGACGCCAATAGGCTCTGGTGCCAGAAAGGGAGTCGTTTTCATGGGCATAATCCAAAGCTGTGTCTCCCGATTTGTCCCGCGCCGTGCCATCAGCCCCATGGTCCAGCAACAACTCAACCAGTCTCTGCCGGCCAAGAAATGTTGCCGCATGCAGGGGCGTCCACCATTCTTCGGTGCGGGCACCTATATCAGCCCCACGGTCCAGCCAATATTTCACCCCTAACGGTTTTTCACTATTGAGTACCGCCGTATGCAGGGGTGTCAGTCCATACTTATTGCGGGCACCTATATCGGCCCCACGGTCCAACAACAAATCCACCACCGCCGGCGCATTGTTATAACGTGCCACAAAATGCAGGGGTGTGAAGCCATCTTCATTGCGAACGTTGACCTCTGATTCACCCCCAAGAGCGGACTCTACATCCGCCACAGTGGCTACTTCCCAAAAATTTCTATTCAACAATACATTATTATCATCCGGCAACACGTTATTGTATTGTGCATAGACCAGCCGCCGGTAGGCGTTAGTGCCGATAAGGGATTCGTTTTCTCTGGCATAATTAAAAGGTGTGTTTCCCGATTTGTCCCGCGCCTCACCATTGGCCCCATGGTCCAGCAACAAATCCGCCACTGCCGGCGCATTGCTATAACGTGCCACAAAATGCAGGGGTGTGAGGTCAATTTCATTGCGAACGTTGACATTATCGTACCGGCGGTGAGCGTACTCTACCTTCTCCACAGTGGCCACCTCCCAAAAAGATTTATCCAACAACGCGTTATATTTTTTCTGATCTTGCCCCAGAGGGAAATATATCAAGACAACAAACAAAAACAGACACACCAAAGCGATACTTACATTTGTTTTCATGTCAAATTCCTTGGGTTACATCCCTTAACGGGAACTACTATATCAGAAAGCGCACCTTATCAAGGTTGGGCCTCTTTCAGACGCCGGTAAGCTTCGGTATTTTTGAGAGCCTTGTTGAACTGGGAATAATCAAAAGGGGTCTTCCCCTTTTTGTCCTGTGCCGTTCCTTCGGCTCCACGGTTCAGTAAGACCTCAACCACCGCCGGTGTTTTGTTAAAGCGCGCCGCAACATGCAGGGGCGTTATCCCGTGAACCCCATCGCGGGCCTCTATATCAGCCCCATGGTCCAGTAACAGTTCTATCACCGCCGGTGTTTTGCTAGCTCCTGCGGCCCCGTGCAGGGGTGTTAACCCACCCACTTTGCGGCCGTTGACATCAGCACCCTGGCCGAGAGCGGATTCTACATCCGCCACCGTGGCCATCTTCCAAAATGATATGTCCAGCAACACATTATCTTGCGCCTGAAGGGGGGAATGCAAAATAGAAAATAAAATCAGACACCCAAAAAAGATACTCGCTTTTATCCTCATGTCATATTCCTTGAGTTACGTTCTTCAATGAGATCATCATATTAGATCCCCCTCACATGTTAATACAGGCATTATCGTTAGTACAGATACCCCTGACTTTCGGCTCCACACCGGCAACTCCCGAAGGTGGCCATAGGGATTGTAAAGATAAAGGCGGACCACATAATATGGCCCGCCTTTCTATGGCTAATGTAAACTGATTGACTTATTCCAACTCCTCGATCAAATCGAGATCTTCAATCAGTAAGCCAGTGGACTCCCACCAGTTTTCGATGCTGTTTCCCCAGCTGTCAAACTCACGTCTGAACCCGTCACCAACGTGAGTGGCATGGGCGGAAGTGGTCATAAAAACGACAGGGGTGCTATAAGCAAAAGCCATCACAAGGGCTATTGAAAGCATTGTTAGAGTTTTCATTGTTCTTTCCTTTTATTGTCTTTGGACTGCCGAAGCTGCTTGTAGCAGAACCTTTTTGTATTATTCGCTGACCGGAGGTAACTCCATCAGTATTGATTTCCATTACGGAGAACCGTTGCTTCTTAATCTATCAGATAATCATATAGAATCACATCAAATATGCGCACCCCTCATGTATGGCTAAATGAGGTGACGGAATGATGAACAGAGTTCGCCTCCAGCCCAACGAGCGGGTCTCCATCAATGGCGAGCCATATCAAATTATTTCCGTGTCAGAACTAAATAAGGTACGTGTTGCACATATAACTCATGGTGCTGAACGCGACGTCTCCCCAGGTGAACTAGATCCTTATACGGATGCGACCTGCAGCAGACATAGGGAGTGGGATCAGTTAACCCCGAAGCAAAAGGAAAAAGCTCTAAAGAAATATGACGCCATAAAACCTCTCCTAAAGCTCAAAGGTAAAAAAGGCATATCAATAGCTGTTGCAAAGCGGGCATCTGAACTCGGGAGAGACGAACGCACCTTGAGGCGTTGGATTTCAGAATACGAAAACCGTCCACAAAGTTCTACATTAGCCGGCAAAACATCACCCGGCGGAGTTCGCAAGAAACAAATAGATTCTAAGATTGAAACGATAATACAATCAGTAATCGAGAAGTACCACGAAACACCCGAGCGTCCAACAATGCGGCAAACACATGAAGAGATTTGCCGTAGATGCTATCAATCTCGTCTGAAACCTCCAAGTTATGGAACTGTCCAAAACCGCATCAATAGCCGCAACCGTTATGAGAGCTTAATGCGGA
>JBAJNM010000010.1 GCA_036881865.1 Parvularculales bacterium
CTCATGGCCCTTATGGGCTGGGCTACACACGTGCTACAATGGCGGCGACAGAGGGTTGCAATCCCGCGAGGGTCAGCTAATCCCCAAAAGCCGTCTCAGTTCGGATTGTACTCTGCAACTCGAGTGCATGAAGTCGGAATCGCTAGTAATCGCAGAACATCATGCTGCGGTGAATACGTTCCCGGGCCTTGTACACACCGCCCGTCACACCATGGGAGTTGGTTTTACCCGAAGACGGTGCGCTAACCCGCAAGGGAGGCAGCCGGCCACGGTAAGGTCAGCGACTGGGGTGAAGTCGTAACAAGGTAGCCGTAGGGGAACCTGCGGCTGGATCACCTCCTTTCTAAGGATGCGAAGACATGGAGTAATCCTGTCTTCCATAATCATTGGAACAAAAGTGTTTGAGCAACAGATTTCATCTCTGCTCAAGCATACCTATCAAGCCGAATGCCGCCGTCTTCGTTTCTCTTCATTTATGGGTTATATGATTTTCTTATGTGATCTACCGCGCTCTATATCAGGTGATATGTTACGTACGCGGTGCTTTTACATACTTATGTTATGTTGCGCCTGCATTGTAATGAAGGGCGGTAGCTCAGCTGGTTAGAGCGCAGCCCTGATAAGGCTGAGGTCGGCGGTTCGAGTCCGCCCCGCCCTACCACTCACCTCACATTTTTCTCTTTTTGACTCTCTTCTCTGTTATGAATAAACCCGCCCATCTGCTTTGTGCAGGGTGAGAGGATTGGTTGATTTTTCATCAATATGCAGGTATGATGGTTTGGTATTTTTGCCTGTGAGATGGAGTGTTGCGATTATGGCGTTTAACCCAAGCGTTTTTGTTTTATTGAGTGCCCTGCTCTTTTTTGTTGCCGCTTGCGGCGGTGGTCCGGAGATAGGTGAATCCCTCTATAGGTCAGGTGAGGTGGGTGTCGCCAAAGCGGTGCAGCGATGCCGTGTACTTGAAGTACGTGAGATTTTCATCCGCGATGATAATGCTGAAAAGGAGGGTCAGGCGCTCGGAGGGCTTGCCGGTGGCATCTTAGGAAGTGTCGCTGGCCGCTCTGTCGGTAGCGGCTCGGGTCAGGATATTGCATCGACGGGAAGCGCGATAGCAGGAGTTCTTGGCGGTGCACTTGTAGGTGAGGCTGTTGGCAAGGCTAGAGGAACGCGTAAGGGATTGGAGTATTCCATACTGACTGACAATGGTCAGGAGATTACTTTTACACAGGAGTTTCTGGAAGGAGACAGGATTGTGCAGGCCGGTGAGACGTGTCGTTTGCAGGTTGCCGATAATCGCAATCGGGTTTTGCCCTCAGAGCAGTTGCCCGAGACTGTTCAGAGGCCAAAGACAACTACATTTGCCCCCTAATTATTTTGCGTCCCAAGCCACTTTGAAAATACCTAATTTGTGTTTTCAATAAGATTAGGTTGGGTTTGTGATTGTGCTTTGCCTGTCGTAGACTGCGTTGTAGCGCTGAGGGGCCGTAGCTCAGTTGGGAGAGCGCCGGCTTTGCAAGCCGGAGGTCGTCGGTTCGATCCCGTCCGGCTCCACCACTGTGTCGAATTTCACCAAGAATGATAAAAAAACCGATAACGTAATCTAACATGAAAGGATGCGCTATGGCGCAGGAGGCAATACAACAATCTGGCCAGAAGTTTGGGCAAGAGGCTGTATTTGAAGCATCAGAGCCTCTGGCGCTGGATTGTGGGGTGAGTCTTCACCCTTTCACCATTGCTTATCAGACGTATGGCTCGCTGAACAAAGACCGCTCCAATGCTGTCCTCATCTGTCATGCGCTCACCGGTGACCAATATGCTGCCGCCCCTCATCCTATAACCGGTAACCCCGGTTGGTGGCGTTTTGTGGTAGGGCCAGATCTTCCGGTTGATACGGATCGTTTTTTTGTCATCTGCGCTAATGTTTTGGGGGGGTGTATGGGCACCACTGGCCCTACCAGCATTAATCCGGAAACAGGTAAGGCTTATGGTCTTTCCTTTCCCGTGATTACCATCCGCGATATGGTGCGTGCTCAGGCGATGCTGATTGATCATCTAAATATACAGTCGTTATTTTGCGTGATCGGTGGCTCTATGGGTGGTATGCAGGTGTTGCAATGGGCGGCGAACTATCCAGAGCGGGTTTTTTCAGCTATACCGATTGCGACGAGTGCGCGTCATTCGGCCCAGAACATTGCTTTCCATGAGGTTGGTCGTCAGGCCATTATGGCTGATCCTGATTGGCGGCAGGGTAATTATCTTGAGGATAATACACATCCTGCTAAGGGCTTGGCCGTAGCGCGTATGGCAGCTCACATTACATATTTGAGTGAGCCGGCTCTCCATAACAAGTTTGGACGCGACCTTCAGGATCGCAAAGAGATAACGTACGGCTTTGATGCTGATTTTCAGATAGAAAGCTATCTACGTCATCAAGGATCCAGATTTGTGGACCGCTTTGATGCTAACAGCTATTTGTATATCACTCGCGCTATGGATTACTTTGACCTGCCTGCCGACCATAATAATGTTCTGGCGACGGCTTTTCGTGGTACTGAGACGCGTTTTTGTGTTGTATCGTTTACGAGTGACTGGTTATTTCCTACAGGAGACAGCCGTCAGATTGTGCAAGCCCTTAATGCAGTGGGATCTAATGTTAGTTTCGTAGAAATTGAAAGCGACAAGGGGCATGATGCATTTCTTCTTGATGAGCCCGAAATGTTCACCACCTTGAGGGGTTTTATTGCTGCTGCTGCTCATCGTCGCGGTCTTCAAGAGCGTGATTTTCAGGGAGAGGTGTCAAAGTGACAGTGATGCCTTCTCGTGGTGACCTTGAGTTAATTGCGGGCATTGTTGAGTCATCTTCACGGGTGTTGGATATTGGTTGTGGAGACGGGCTGTTATTAGATTTGCTCGCGAAGAGGCGAGGCGTTGACGGTCGCGGGTTAGAGATTAGTCAGGCGGGGGTGAACGCGTGTGTTGCGAGGGGTCTTTCGGTTATTCAGGGGGATGCTGATCATGACCTTGTGAATTATCCTGATGATACGTTTGATTATGTGATTTTAAGCCAGACCATACAGGCGACTCATCGTCCAGCGGAGGTTTTGCAGCAGATGTTGCGTATTGGCAAGCGGGCGATTGTATCTTTTCCCAATTTTGGGCATTGGCGGGTGCGTTTATATTTAATGTACGCCGGGCGGATGCCTGTAACGAGATCATTGCCGGATAGTTGGCATACAACGGCTAACATTCATTTTTGTACCATTCGAGATTTTACGGCTCTTTGTGAGGACCAGAGATGGCACATTACACAAGCGCTTGCGTTGAAGAGCGATGGCTCACGGGCGGGTCCTGTAGGGGGATGGGCTAATATGCTGGCACCGCAAGCGTTGTTTGTTCTGGAGCGGGTATAAGCCGAAGCGCTGCTGCTTTCTGGGGAGAGGTATGGGCGGAAACAGGTTTTAGATGAAGCTTGAGAGGTGCATAGAGTTGCTTGCTGGCTTCTACAATAAAGACACCCGCAAGGCCCGGGGTTATGTGTCTGCCGCACCACTCCCATCTCTGTGTCATGCGGCTCGGCATCCGCCATGATAGGGCCGGTGGCACGTGGAGAGCCGTATCCCATACTTCGGGGGTGAGCATGGCGTTGATTAACAGGTTTGCCAGTTCATTATGTGAAAAAGTGTATCCGGCAGAAAACGGTGTGGAGGATAGATGCCCCCATAGTCCCCGGCGGTTGGGAACAATCACTAAAGCCTTGCCGCCAGGTTTGAGGGTGCGCCATATTTGACGTAAGAGAACGGGTGCGTCCTGGCTTACTTCAAGAGCATGGATGATGAGTATTCTGTCTAAACATTCGTCCGGCAGGGGGAGTTGCATGTCAGTGATAAGGCTTGTGCGGCGTTGTCCTGAGGGTGGCCATATAAGAGCACCTTGTTTGGCCGGCATAAGGGCCAGGGTGTGGGTGACCGTTGAGGTATAATCCTCAAGCCACGGGAGAGCATAGCCAATGCCTGCCATGGAGAGTTTCGGGGTTGGTGGCCAGAGGTTGATTATACGCACACCGATGAGGCGTTGGGTTTCCTGCCCTTGAGGGCTTGCGTAAAAATCCCGCAATGTTGCGGCTTCAACTATCATAGTGCGTTGATTATATACATAATCTCTGGCTCTTGGGCGGTGAGATGGGTTATGGTGGGGTGTTATATCAAAGGAGTAAGGCTTATGGCTCAATTAGATATTCATCAGTTTCCCTGTCTCGATGACAATTACGGTTATCTTGTACATGAGGGAACGAGTGGCGTAACAGCAGCGATTGATACGCCCGACGCTAATGTCATTATGGCTGAACTGGACAAAAAAGGATGGTCTCTTACTCATATTCTGAACACCCATCACCATGGCGATCATACGGGCGGTAATTTAGCGCTCAAGGAGGCTACAGGTTGTGTGATTGTTGGCCCGCGTGCCGATGAGGGACGTATTCCAGCTATTGACCATGGGGTTGGTGATGGTGATGGGGTTGAGTTTGGGAGTGCGCAGGCGCAGGTTTTTGACGTACCAGGTCATACTCGTGGGCATATTGCGTATTATTTTTCCGAGAGTGGTGTAGCTTTCGTGGGGGACACTCTGTTTGCATTGGGGTGTGGGCGATTGTTTGAGGGTACGCCTGCCCAGATGTGGACGTCTTTACAGAAGCTGATGGCATTACCTGATGAGACGGTTATTTATTGTGCTCATGAGTATACGCAAGCCAATGCGCGATTTGCTTTAACGGTGGATCCTCAAAATGAAGCATTGCGGATGCGGGCACAGGAGATTGATGTGTTACGGAGTGAAAATCGCCCGACAGTACCGACAACGTTAGCGCTTGAGAAGGCGACCAATCCTTTTTTACGTCCTGACAGCACGGCTATTCAGGATATGTTGGGCATGAGGGGTGATGATGTGGTAGCAGTGTTTGCTGAGATTCGCCACCGTAAGGATAATTACTAGCGGGGTGAGGGGGGGTTGTCTTGAAGCAGTGACTTAATTTCCTCAAGATTATACTCTAACCGTCCAAGACGCCTTCTTATGTCATCGAGGCTTTGGGCCAGCTCCGCCGTATCACCTGCGCTGCCACCAACTACCGGAACAGGCGTTGCAATGCCGGCCCTGTCTGCTACGTCTTCCGGGGGCACATTCAACAAAGCTGCTAATACAGAAACCTCTCTGGTCATAAGTTCGCGTTGGTCTTTCCACATTTCTTCAATCTCGGTAGGAGATAACCCTAAAGCACGTGCAACATCATCCCGCGTCAAATGATGCGCCTGCAGTTTTTCGTCAAACCAACTCTGATCAAAAAATAAAGCCATCTAACGAAGCGCTAACGCCGCGCGAATAAGAGCAATCGCTTCATCACTATCCCATTCAGCAGGACCAGCCAGACGGCCTAACTCACGACCATCACGTCCCAACAATAAGCTGGCAGGTAATCCAAACGACCCTAAAGCCGGACCTATCCGAGCAGTTGAGTCTACATAAACCCCCAAAGTGTTAGCGTCAATCTCTGCTAAAAAAGTACGAGCTGCCTCCACACCACCCCGGTCGCTGGCTATCGCCACTACAGAGAAATCCTCACTATCCAGATGCTGCTGAAGGCGGTCGAGAGACGGCATCTCCTCCCGACAAGGCGCACACCACGTAGCCCACAAATTAACCAGAACAACTTGCCCCTTAAAATCCGCCAGTGTCAAAGTCTCGCCATCCCCCCCAACAAAGGGAGCAACGGCAGGTTTAACATCCTCCTCTACCGGTACAAAATTAGCCATCGCCCCATGGGCATAACTCCCTAGATTACCTGCGTTCCCTTTCGATTCTTCCTGCCGATCAGAGGGTGATTGCATCAACCAAACTCCCAAAAATGCAACAACAAGCCCTATGCCCACCAGAGCTAAAATCCAACGTTGTGTAATCACCGCTAGACGTTCCTTTCGCGTTCCGTCATATATCCTTGTTATTATGGCACGAGTAGTCGGAAGGATAAAAAAGACCTTCCACGTTCCAACATATATTCCTGCTATTATATCACGAACAAAATGAACTATGGCTAAAAGGGCTAAAAAATGAGTCACAAAATGTGGGGTGGGCGCTTTGAAACCAGCCCCGATGGCATACTGACACGCATCAATGGATCCATTGGCTTCGACCGGCGGTTGTTCGCCCAGGACATTGCCGGTTCAAAAGCGCATGCGGCGATGTTGGCCGCTTGCGGCATCATCGGTGCCGAGGATGGTGTGGCCATTCAACAGGGTCTTGAGACTATAGAGGTAGAGATTAGAGAAGACAGGTTTCCCTTTGATGAGACATTGGAAGATATTCACATGAACATTGAGGGACGCCTTGCTGACTTAATCGGAGAAGCCGCTGGCCGTCTCCATACGGCGCGGTCTCGTAATGACCAAGTGGCTACAGACTTCCGGTTATACATGAGAGAGGCCGCCGATGCCCTGAATGGGCAATGCGCAGCTTTTCAGAATACTCTTTTGACGTTGGCGGAAAGCCATACAGAGACCGTAATGCCAGGTATGACTCACTTACAGGTAGCCCAACCGATTACGTTTGCCCATCACCTGCTAGCATACGTAGAAATGATAGCACGTGACCGGAGTCGCTTTAATGATGCTCGCAGACGTATGAACGAGTGTCCTCTTGGTAGTGCGGCGCTGGCGGGGACATCCTACCCCATAGACCGCAACATGACGGCGGAGGCTTTGGGCTTTGACCGGCCTTGCGCCAATTCTTTGGATGCTGTCTCGGACAGGGATTTTGTTATGGAGATGTTAGCGTGTGCCAGCATTACAGCCGTGCATTTATCGCGTCTTGCTGAAGAGATGGTGTTGTGGATGTCGCCGCACTTTGGCTTTATTCAACTGTCAGAAGCTCATACTACCGGCTCGTCCATTATGCCTCAGAAGCGCAATCCGGATGCAGCCGAACTGGTTCGTGCCAAGACCGGACGTATTGTTGGAGCGCTCAATACTCTTCTGGTCGTTATGAAAGCTCTGCCCCTTGCGTATTCAAAGGATATGCAAGAAGACAAGGAGCCCGCATTTGATGCTCTTGATTCTTTGAGCCTGTGTCTTGCCGCCATGACGGCCATGACCGGTGCTATGACCGCCAACCGGGATGCTATGGTGTCAGCTGCCGGACAGGCCTTTGCAACAGCGACAGATTTGGCCGACTGGCTTACCAGAGTAGCGGGGTTGCCTTTTCGGAAGGCGCATCATGTTGCCGGTGCTCTTGTAGCTTTAGCTGAAAAGCGTAACGTTGACTTGTCAGACCTGTCTCTTGACGATATGTGCTCTGTTGAGCCCCGCATCACGGCAGAGGTTTATTCCGTTTTAACTCCAGAGGCCTCTGTGACCAGCCGTACGAGCTATGGCGGAACAGCGCCTGATAATGTCCGGGCAGCTATTTCGGTTTGGCGGAGACGTCTTGAAGAGGAGGGGCACTGATGCGGTATGTGTTCTATGGGTTATTGGTACTTGCGCTAGCGATCGGTGTTTCGGCATGTGGTAAAAAGGGAGATCTGGAACTTCCTTCTGCTACACCCTCTGATGAGGCGTCGCCAATCAGCGAGTAATCTCCATGAGCTTTTTTACGTACAACAACGGCGTACTAAACGCTGAAAAAGTACCACTGTCTGATATCGCTGCTCGTGTAGGTACACCTTTTTATTGTTATTCCAGCGCCGCCTTGCTGCATTCCTATCAGGCTCTTGAGGAGGAATTTGCCAATAAGGGCGGCGTGGATATTTGCTATTCCGTCAAGGCAAACTCTAACCTTGCGGTTGTTGCAACTTTAGCTGCAGCGGGGGCAGGGGCTGATGTGGTTTCAGAAGGTGAACTGCGCCGGGCGCTGGCGGCGGGTATTCCATCAGACTGTATTGTGTTCTCCGGCGTGGGCAAAACAGACCGCGAACTCATTGCGGGATTGGAGGCCGGTATTGCTCAATTCAACGTAGAGTCAGAACCAGAACTGGAGCGCCTCAATGCTCTGGCTTGCGAGCGTCAGTGTGAGGCTCCGGTTGCTTTGCGCATCAACCCCGATATTGACGCGCAGACTCACGAGAAAATAACAACGGGTCGGTCTGACAATAAGTTCGGTATTGATTGGCGCACGGCGCAAGCCCTCTATGGGCGCGGAGTGGCTATGGCCGGTGTCCACATGATTGGCATTGGTCTTCACATAGGCAGCCAGATTACAACATTGACTCCTTTTGAAGAAGCTTTCCAGCTTTTAGCCTCTCTGGTTACCGCTGTACGTGCTGACGGTCATGAAGTCTCCCGCTTAGACCTTGGTGGTGGCCTGGGTGTGCCGTATGAACCGGGGGGAGGACTCACGTTTTCTCTGACAGAATACGCCGATATGATAGAAAAAACGTTGGGTTCCCTTGGGTGCTGTCATATTCTGGAGCCTGGACGTTTTCTTGCCGCTCAGGCAGGGGCGCTGGTAGCCTCCGTCGTGTATGAAAAAGAAGGAGAACATAATTCTCTCCTGATCATTGACGCTGCCATGAATGATTTAATCCGTCCCGCGCTTTATAATGCTCGCCACACTATTTTGCCGGTTCGTGAGGTATCTCAAGACACACTGGTGCAATTTTATGACGTGGTTGGCCCCATTTGCGAAACCAGTGACGTGATGGCACGATACTATCCTCTGCCCCCCTGTCGGGCAGGCGATTTAATTGCCCTCATGGATACCGGTGCTTATGGGGCAGTCCAGGCGTCAACCTACAACAGCCGCCCCCTTGTGCCGGAGGTGATGGTGCAGGGAAGGGATATGGCCATCATCCGACCCCGCCAAAGCCTCGAAGAGCTTTTGGCGATGGACACCATGCCGGACTGGCTTGAGCCATAAAAATATAGAGTGAGTCCAAGGTCATGTTGCATCTTGAGGATGTCAGTGTAAGTGACAAGTCAGAAAATATTATTCTAGAGCATGTCAATTTGCATATTGAACCTGGCGGGTTTTATCTGCTAACGGGAGCATCCGGTTCAGGTAAGACGGCGCTTTTTGAACGTCTGGCCCTTGTGCGTCCTCCCTCTAGGGGTGTGTTCACATTTTGCGGCTATAATGTTTCAACTTTGACGTCGAATCAGGCTCAATCCCTTCGGCGGCGCATCGGGATCTTTTTTCAAAAACCTCGCCTGATGGATTACCTTACCCTTTACGAAAATATAGCTCTGCCCCTGGAAATTGCAGGTGAGGAGCAAAGTCGTTATCATCACAACATCCTTGAATTGCTCAGCTGGTTTGGTTTGGAGGGCAGAGAGAATCAATGTCCCACCTCTCTTTCTCCTAGTGAACAACGTGATCTAGCGCTAGCACGTGCCGTTGTAACTCGACCTCCTTTGTTGGTAGCAGATGATCTGTTAGCGGATAGTGACAAGACCGCTACAAAACGAATTTTAAGTCTGCTTACAACCCTCAATCGCTATGGCATGACCATTGTGATGACTTTGTCAGGCCAAACAGTGCCGGATGTGATTGCCCATAAGGTCGCGCATCGGCACTATCATCTACAAAGCGGTGTGCTTGCAGGTGTGAAAGAGGGGCATCGTGGCTCACCATAGAGCAGGGCGGTTGCCTCTTGCGCCTCAACCGGCTTATTGGCGCTCTGCCATGATGGGGTTGGTGGTGATGAATTATCTTGTTGGTTTGGCGTTAATTTTATTTTTGGGAGGGCTTTATGAAGTCATAACCGGTAGAACCGGATCAGCGCATAATGCAACCGTTGAAATCCCTTATGCGCAAGAGCGCGATATGGCCGCCGTTGAAAGATCTATTTTATCGATTCTGGAGACAACTCCCGGTGTGCTTTCGGTGCGTCCTATCAACAGAAGAGGCGTTATAGATCTCATTCAGCCCTGGTTAAACGATGCTCCCGTTCCGGAAAACTTACCCCTACCATATTTAATTGAATTAACCTTAGAACCAGACAAAGCCCCTACACGTAGCACTCTTGTGGCGCAACTTAACAGCCAGATTCAAGGTGTGAGTATTGAATACCATACAGAGACAAGCGCAAAAAGTGTGCCTATGGAGACGACTCTTTCGCTGATTTTGGGCCTTTTGGCTTTGCTACTGTTTGTCGCTGTACTGGCAGTAACAGCATTTGTCGTGCGTGTTGCACTTTATTCCCAACAAGACGTGATAGATACGCTTCATTTTATGGGGGCCGGGTTGTGGTTTATCATGCGCCGGTTGCTGAGGCGATTTACTTTGCCGGTTCTATTGGCGGCTTTGCTGGGGGTTGCTCTGGCATTGTTGACCTATCTGCCGTGGGTGACAGGTATTTCTACGCCATGGTCTTTGCTGGCCTTTCCTTTTGTTAGGGAGGGTCCCCTGGTTTGGCTTACACCACTGATGATTGTTCCGGTTGCAGAGATGGGGTTTGTGACTGTCGTAGCACGGCGTTTGATCCGAAAACACCTCAACCGCTATATCTAAAATAGTGATATATTCCCCCCACGAAGATGTGGAACATGAGTAAATCCTGGAGCAAGTATATAATGGTGTGGAGAGGGTTAGGGGGGGTATCCATTATGGTGGTATTGGTTTATGGGGCAGGCTTCATTACCTTTTCCAGAGCCGTTGAGACCAAACCTCTTATGCCGGAAGTGGCTACAGAGGCTATTGTTGTGCTGACAGGCGCTTCTGATAGACTAGACGTTGCTATAGATTTGTTGATATCAAATCGGGGCGAGCGACTTTTGATTTCTGGTGTTGATCCTTCAGTTCGCCGCGATACGATCATAAAACTTACGGGTAGCAATAGTGCTCTTTTTGAGTGCTGTGTGGATATGGACAGGTATTCCACAAACACGGCGGGTAATGCCGTAGAGACAGCCCAATGGGTGAAAGAACACAAATATACCTCTCTGATGATTGTCACCAGTGCCGACCACATGCCCCGGGTGTTAGTGGAGATGGAGCGCCGTATGCCGGGTGTGAGTCTTGTTCCTTATCCGGTTTCCGGAGCCTCTATCTTCCGCCCGTATTGGTGGCTTGATCCACCAATTGTGTGGCGTCTGGCGACGGAGTACACCAAATATCTGCTGGCTTTGGGAGTTGGATTCAGAGCTAGCCTATAGGCCTATGGGAGGGTAGAAAATGATTATCCTTTGTGTGCGGTCATTGATATTTGCGGTGTGTTTTTACAGTCTTGTTGTAGCCAGTGCCATACGTTTTATCGTGTGGTCTCCCTCAACCCCTGAGGGCGTACAGCGCTATCAAGAACGCTGGCTTGGGCGGATTACAACCGCCATGCGGGTGGTCGTTGGAATAAAAAGTGAAGTGCGCGGTTATGAAAACATTCCCGACGGCCCGGTGATATTTGCGTCAGCCCATCAATCGGCGTGGGATACCTTGTATTGGCCTTTGTTTGTGAGCAAGCCCTCTATTGTACTCAAAAAAGAACTGACATACATCCCGTTGTTCGGACGGATGATTATGAATATGAATAGCGTGAGTATTAACCGATCCATGGGAGCTACAGCTCTTAAGAGTTTGATCAGGCAATCCCGGAGTATGGTTGAACAGCAGCGCTCTATTGTTATTTTTCCCACCGGAACCCGCACACAGCCCGGTGTTCGGGCAGACTATAAACCCGGCGTTGCAGCGCTTTATACAAACCTCAATATGCCCTGTGTGCCGGTATCAACGAATCTGGGTGTGTTCTGGCCACGGCGTTCATTTATCCGCAAGCCCGGTGTTTATGTTGTCTCCTTTGGCGAGCCGATACCACCGGGCCTTAAAAGACGAGAGTTTATGGCACAATTGGAACAGCGCATAGAGACCGAAAATGAACGCTTGTTAGAGGAAACTCAAAACGCATAGGATGATAAGAGCACATGTCTTCTCCCCTGATAGTGACCAACAGACAAGCGCGGCGGTGGTTGATACATCTTTCCGGTCTTTCATGTTCGCCGGTGGGACGGGTCGGTGGCACGAAGGTTCTGAAAAAAACAATCCATCAGCTAGGCTTTGTACAACTGGACAGTATCAACACTGTAGAGCGTGCCCACCATCTGATTTTGTTCTCCAGAAATCATGCTTACCGGCGGGAAGATCTTACACATCTCCTGGAAAAAGAGAGGTCTTTGTTTGAACACTGGACTCATGATGCCTCTGTTATTCCGTGCGAGTTTTATCCTCATTGGCAGCACCGGTTTGCGGCCTCCCGTAGGCGCTTAACCCGGCGGTGGGAGAACCGCCTTGGACCTGAGCCAGAACGGGTTATTGCTCATGTGCGTCGTCGCATTACAAAAGAAGGCCCCTTAATGGTGCGAGATTTTGACGATGCGCACAAAGGAGTTGGTGGCTGGTGGGGGTGGGGGCCTTCTAAGACAGCACTGGAATATCTGTGGCATACGGGCGTATTGGCGATTGCCGGACGGCAGGGGTTTCAGAAACGCTATGATCTGGCACGGCGGGTTATTCCGTCTGAGTATAATACGCAAAAGCCGAAACAGGCCGAGACGGTGGATTGGCTTTGCCGTATGGCGCTTGAGCGCCTGGGGTTTGCTACACCGCGAGATTTAGCGGCGTTCTGGAACGGTGTCTCTGTTGATGAAGCGCGGCGTTGGGTTGAGATAAATAAAGGCCGTACAATTATAGAAATTATGGTGGACTCGCGCCTAAACCATTCACCTCAACGTGTCGTGGTGCCTTGCGACATTGAGGACAGGTTGCATAATTTACCCCCTGTGGAGCGGCGGCTACGATTACTTAGCCCGTTTGATCCTTTGGTGAGAGACAGGCAACGCTTGAGCCGAGTGTTCGGCTTTGACTATCGCATTGAGGTTTTTGTGCCTGTTGCTAAACGGCGTTATGGCTATTATGTTCTCCCTGTCCTGGAGGGTGACCGCTTTATCGGGCGCATTGATCTGAAAGCCAATCGCAAGGCGGGCATTCTTGAGGTGAAGGGATTATGGCTTGAAGCGGGCGAGAAGATGACAAAGATCCGTTCAACGCGGGTTGTGGATGCGCTAAAGCATTTAGCAGATTTTACCGGTTGTGAGGCCGTTACGGGGTTTCAGATTTAAGAGTCGCCGGTGGTGGTTTTTGTGTGAGTACTCTTGCGGGCAAAATCAGGCTCCGGGCTTTCTTGCCCTGCCTCTATGATGCGCTGGCGTATGTTGCGTGTGCTGGTGAATAAATCTTGCAGTGCTTTTCCATCAGAACGCTCAATGGCTTGTTTGAGATGATCCATATCGTTTTGAAACCTGTCCAGCATATCCAGAACCGCCGTTCGGTTGTTGAGAAAAATGTCTCGCCACATTACAGGGTCTGAAGAGGCAATGCGGGTGAAGTCTCGAAAGCCACCGGCTGCATATTTAGTTACTTCAGAATTAGTAACCACCCCTAAACGCGCCGCCGTGCCTACAATGTTGTATGCGATAAGATGGGGTACATGGCTGGTAATGGCCAAAACCAAATCATGGTGGTCCGGTTCCATCACCTCAACCATGGCACCACACTCTATCCAGAATGTTTTAAGGTGCTGAACCGCCTCAACGTCACTGGTAGGTGTAGGGGTGAGGATGCACCAACGTCCGTCGAATAATTCTGCAAAGCCTGCATCAGGCCCGGACTCTTCTGTGCCTGCAACCGGATGGGCCGGTACAAAATGCACGCCTTCAGGAATAAAGGGGGCCATATCGCGGATAACAGAGGCTTTTACAGAGCCTACGTCGCTTATAATCGCGCCGGATGCGAGGGCAGGTGCAAGAGTCCGGGTGATGTCGCCTAACGCACCAACCGGTGCGCATAAAATAACCAAGTCGGCACCTTCAACGGCGGCCTGAGGTGTATCATAAAGACTGTCACAAAATCCCAATGTTTTAGCACGAGCACGGGTTTCAGCAGATGGGGCATAGCCTGTGATGTGCCCGGCCAGCTGCTTGCGTTGCACCGCATGAGCGATAGAGGAGCCGATCAATCCAAGCCCTATAAGAGCCAGGCGTTGAAACAAAGGTTTAACCACTTGTATTTTCCCCCACAAACTTTTTCAGGGCGGCAACAACGGCATGGTTGGCTGCTTCATCACCCACTGTTAAGCGCAAGCAATGGGGAAGACCATAAGCATCAAGGGTACGCAGAATAAGACCTTGCTGTGCAAGAAAGTCATAAACTTCTTGAGCAGTAAAGCCGGAAGCTTCAGAAAAATCAATCAACAGGAAATTACCAACGCCGGGGTGAACGGTTAACCCTATGGCCGTAATGTTCTCTGCCAGCCATGAATACCATTGTTCGTTATGGGCTATAGCAGCCTCCGTAAAGGCTTTGTCATCAAGCGCTGCTATGCCTGCCGCTTGAGCGGCTGCACTGACATTAAACGGATTGCGCAACCGATTGAGGGCATCCGTTACTATTGGTGATCCAAAACACCAGCCAAGACGCAACGCTGCCAACCCATAAACCTTTGAGAAGGTGCGGGTGATAACCACATTGTCATACTCACAAGCCAGCGCAAAACCGGCTTCATAGTCATTACGCCGTACGTATTCAGCATAGGCAGCATCTAACACCAGGAGAATATTGCTGTTTAGCCCGTCACACAGGCGTTTAATCTCCGATTGCGGCAGATAGCTGCCGGTGGGGTTATTAGGGTTAGCCAAAAACACAACCCGCGTGCGGGGTGTCACGGCAGCCAGTATGGCATCTACATCCGTTGTCAGGTTTTGTTCCGGAACGGGTATAGGCTGTGCCCCTGCTGCCAGAGTGACAATTCGATAGAGTAAAAATCCATGAGATGAAAAAATGGCCTCATCACCCATCCCGAGATAAGCCTGTGCCAGCAGAGATAATAATTCGCCGGATCCTGCACCACACACAATACGTCCGGGATCAAGGCCATGATGGTGACCCAAAGCTTGTCGTAAGGCATCCGTGCTACCATCGGGATAAAGTGCTAACCGTCCCCCAACCTCTTGAAAGGCAGTCACAGCACGAGGGCTGGCTCCAAGAGGAGTTTCGTTGGAAGACAATTTAACAGGGCTAGCTACACCCGCCACAACAGAGCGTCCCCCCACGTAAGGAGGAATGGCCAAAACACCATCTCGTGGACACGGGTCTGTCATGGCACAATAACAGGATTAGGAAATCCGCCTAACCAACTCAATTTTTTTCCCTGCCGGCCGAGGGCTAAAAGACGTTTGTCATCTTGCGGGATAAAGCCATCCAGCGCTACAAGGTTCGCATTGTTGCTACCGGAGAGGACGCCCTGAGCCATAAGACGTCCGGCTAATTCGCAAGACTCAAAAAGCGCCTCACTCTCCTGAGTCTTTATGGGCTTTGGTGTTGCTATGCGTATCAGAGTCGTATCCTCTCCTGAAGGTTCATAGAGCGCACGGGCAACTGCCAGAAAAGAAGGTTCACCTGATAGACTTTTCCGAACTAAGAAAGGCAAGCGCGCAACAACTCTTGGGCTGTTTTCTTCAACATCTGCCAGATGACACCACCAATCATTGTTTTCTGCCCGCAAATCAGGAGAAGGAAACAGCGCCATCATGTGTGAGTCTTGAGTGAGAGCCTCCATAAGCGCCCCGGCACTGTCATAAAAGACAGGCGTAATAGCGCCACCATAAATCCGGTACGCTAAATCCCGCATTTGCGGCATAGCTCCACCGCCATATATGCCAACACTAAAACCACTCTCTATGATAATGCTGGCTGCAAACAACGTTCGCCACAGGTGAAAAATAACCTGCACGGGTAACGCCCCCTCATGCCGGGCTGCCAGACGGCGCATAATCATAGCCTCACGTGCCATGCGCATCGCCAAACCTCGTTCGCCCCCCGTTGCGTGTGCCTTGAGGCCGGCTACCCGATGCACAATTTCGGTGCGCCGCATAAGACGCTGGTGAATCTCATCATCCAGAGTATCAATCTGGTGGCGTAAGTCATCCAAAGAGAGCGCTAAATCGTCTAAATTACCAGTGTTCATTTGCGTTTCCACAGGGCTTGTCTCCGCCCACAGCCCTACCATCTCCCACAGGCAGACTATGGCAACACAAAGAGCAAAAAGCAAAGCAAAACCCATCCCCACCCTCACGTATGTTGAACACGGGTTTGACCGTGGGGTTTTCTTCCAAACATAAGGTGTGGTGTATCATTGCAAGATGGTGCGAAAATGACAGGCACACATCCCACAAGACTCTTTCTGTGCCAAATTACCCACGCTGGCGATGCACACTAACGTGCCGTCTTAAGAAGACCATCTATAATGCGCTCCAGATGACGCAATGTGTTAGCGGTGCGCACCTCATGGCAATAGGGGGCAAAGCGACCCATTTCAGAATCGCCTGTATCCCACAGAGTGCGAGGTTCGGGGTTAAGCCAAATCAAGCGGCGGGCGCGGGCGCTTATCACTTTGAATATATCCGTGCGGGGATCGCCATAATTAGAACGTGCATCCCCCAATAGAATCACCGTGGTGTGGAAATCAATATCATCAAGAATCAACGACTCAAGCCCCTCCATGGCAGCCCCATAATCTGTCGCCCCCCCTCCATGGCGGCGCATGGTCTCGGCGATGGCAGTTTCTATATCTTCTTTCAAGAATAAATCCGTTACCTCAGCGAGGTCTCCGGAAAAAGCAAAAGCGCGTACCTTCGGAAGCACTTCCGTCAAGGAATAAAGAAACATAAGCAAAAATCGTGCTACGGCTCTTACGGAGCCACTCACATCGCAGATTACTACCACTTTGGGCCTATCAATGCGTGTTTTCTTCCACAAAGTCTCAAAGATGACACCGTCATAGCGCACATTACGCCGAATGGTATGGCGCAAATCTAAATGTCCGCGTCGCGCCCGACGTCTGCGGCGAGAATGAAGGGATGACAGTTTCTTTGCCATCTTTCTGACTAACTGACGCATCAATTTAAAATCACCATGCTCCACATTAGAAAGACTAATGCGCGATAAAATATCAGTCCGCACCAGACGACCCGCATTAGCCGTCTGTAGAGCCATTTGACGCTGCACATAGTCGGAGGTTTCCTTGCGGGCGCGCTCCCGCAATGTTGTAAGAGAGCGTTGCAATTCATTATTGTCTGCTCGTTCAGCCGCAATAATGGCCTCGGTCAAATTACCCTCACCCATAGCATCCAATATGCGGCGGGTGTAAAGACCGCTCTGGGTAAAAAGACGGATTTGATTCAAGTCTACCGCTTGAGCTGCAACTGCCAAACGGCGAGCCAGCTCCGCCTGGTCACCGGAAGCAATAAGATCTGCTAAACCGCTATCCTGAGGTATCTCTGTTTGGGTATTTAGGCCGCCTATGGGCGCTCCGTGTTCGTCCGTATCTGCTGTATCTGTCGGCCCGGAGAAAGCATCAAAACTAAAAAAACGATCAAACACATCACTGAATACGGCTTTTTCTTCTGCCGTCTTGGCCAGTGATTGAGAGAGGGCGTCATGAAATAATACCCTGTCTGAAATGCCTACTATCTCCAGAACCTTTTGGGCCTCAATGCTTTCTGCCGGCGAGACCCTTACATCTGCTGCCCTGAGGGCCTTGATAAAGTCAGCTAGCATGGCCGGCATGAAACGTCAGGGTGCGGTTTTCGCTACCTGCTCCTTGGCTAAACGGGTGAGTTTTTCAACTGCTCCGCCGATATGCTCCATGTCGGTTTGAACTTTTAGCAATACATTAAGTGTGTTTCTTACAACATCAGCATCAAGAACCGGCGCATTGAGTAAAATCAGCGCCCGTGCCCAGTCCAGAGTCTCAGAGACAGAGGGTGGTTTTTTTAAATCCTGCTCCCGTAAAGTCTGCACAAACGCCACGATCATAGACCGCAATATTTCGGAAGCCCCCGGTACTCGCACCTCAATAATCCGCCGCTCCAAATCTGCGTCAGGAAAAGGAATGTACAAGTGCAAACACCGACGCCGTAACGCATCACCAATATCGCGGGTTCCGTTGCTGGTGAGGAAAACCAAAGGTGGTGTCTGGGCTTTCACCGTGCCAATCTCCGGAATGGATATCTGATAGGCCGATAAAATCTCCAGCAGAAAAGCCTCAAACTCATCGTCTGCTTTGTCAATTTCGTCTACCAGCAAAACAGCACCGTCCGGCTCCTTCAAAGCCCGCAACAAAGGACGCGGCTCCAGAAAGGATTCGTTGAAAAAAATATCGTCAAACGAATGAATCCGCTCAAGAGAGGCCTTGAAATCTTTTGTGTCTCCTATCATGTCGTTGAGTCTGTCTTTAAGCAACTGGGTGTAGAGCAGCTGTTTGCCATATTTCCATTCATAAAGAGCGCGAGATTCATCAAGCCCCTCGTAGCATTGAAGGCGTATCAGAGGTCTTTCAAACAAGCCTGAGGCGGCGTGAGCTAATTCGGTCTTGCCGACGCCCGGGGGGCCTTCTACGAGTAGGGGTTTGGCCAGAGTTCGGGAGAGATAAACGGCTGTTGCGAGCCGTGCGTCGCAGATATAACCGCTTTCTGCGAGGCCCGTGCGAACGGCCTCGATATCGTGCGCGGGAGAATTGTCCGGTGTTATGGGTAATATGGTCAATATACGACTTTCTTCATCAATGCTTGCATCCTGTGGAGTGGCCTATAGGATAATAGAATAGTGGAAAAAGCAACCATCCGGGGCCACAAGAACTGCAACACGGGACAGAAAGAGGTATTACCGCCATGACCAAGATAAACGACGTCACCACTTTGGAGCAAGACAACGGCGTTGCCATTTTAACCCTCAACTCACCACCTGTGAATGCATTATCGGCCGTGGTTCGAGAAGGTCTTTTGGAGGGCGTTAAGCAAGCCGTTGCGAGTGATGCCGGGGCTATTGTGTTGATTTGCGATGGTCGTACGTTTATTGCCGGTGCGGATATTAGCGAGTTTGGCAAAACACCATCGGGGCCATCTTTGAGGGATGTGCAAAACGTCATAGAGGATGCCCCAAAACCCGTTGTGGCCGCCATACATGGAACGGCCTTAGGGGGCGGTTTTGAGGTTGCGTTGGTATGTCATTATCGTGTGGCAGTTCCCTCGGCGCGGTGTGGATTGCCGGAAGTGAAACTGGGCTTGTTGCCGGGAGCGGGAGGCACACAGCGCTTGCCCCGTGTGGTGGGAGTGGAAAAGGCGCTGGAAATGGTCACAGGCGGCAATCATGTCCCGGCCAAGGCAGCTCTTGATATGGGCTTGTTTGATGAATTGACCGAGGAAGGGAGTTTGCGGGATGGCGCAATCGCTTTTGCCCGCCGGGTGGTAGAGGAGAAGCGCCCGTTGGTAAAAATCCGCGACCGCAACGACAAAGTTCAGGCTGCGCAGGGTAAGCCCGAGATTTTTGATGAGTTCCGTAAGTCTATTGCGCGGCGTACGCGGGGCTTTCTGGCACCGGAGTATAACATTCAGTGTATTGAGGCGGCCGTTAATCTGCCTTTTGACGAAGGGTTGAAAAAAGAGAGCAAACTGTTTGGAGAGTTGGTAAGTGGTGTTCAATCGGCGGCTCAGCGTTATGTATTTTTTGCAGAACGGCAAGTGGCCAAGATCCCGGATGTTTCTCGTGAGACACCCCTTGTTGATGTAAGGAAGGTTGGCATTATTGGGGCCGGTACCATGGGTGGCGGTATTGCGATGAACTTTGCCAATGCAGGTATTCCTGTCACCATTGTAGAGGCAGAGGCTGCGCGTCTGGAAAGCGGTTTGGGGGTTGTGCGTAAGAATTATGAAAACACGGCTCGCAAGGGACGCATCACACAGGACGATGTAGAGACCCGCATGGGGCGCTTGACGCCGTCTACGTCTCTTGATGATTTAGCGGATTGTGACATGGTTATTGAGGCGGTGTTTGAGAACATGGCACTCAAGAAGGAAATTTTTGCGAAGCTAGATAGCATCGTGAAGCCCGGATCAGTTTTGGCGACAAACACCTCGGCGTTAGACATAAACGAGATCGCCACGGCAACGAAGCGTCCGGAAGCGGTTATCGGGATGCACTTTTTTAGTCCGGCGAATGTTATGCGTCTTTTGGAGGTGGTACGGGCTGAAAAAACTGATCATGCTACTATTGCCACCGCTATGGATATAGGTCGCAAGGTAGGCAAGATTGCGGTTCTTGTTGGTGTGTGTCCGGGTTTTGTTGGCAATCGTATTTTGGCCCGCCGACAAGAGCAGGCTCAACGCCTTATATTGGAGGGCGCTTTGCCGTGGGATGTTGACAGGGTGTTGTATGACTTTGGCTTTCCTATGGGGCCGTTTGCCATGAGTGATTTAGCGGGACTGGATATTGGCTGGAGTAAGGAGGACTCCAAGGGCGAGACGTTGCGGGATATTTTGTGCGAGGCGGGGCGTTTGGGGCAGAAGTCGGGTGCGGGTTATTATCTTTATGATGAGAACCGTAAGGCTACGCCTGACCCGAAAGTAGAGGCTATTATTCAAGAGTATGCCGAGGCGCGACAGATTAAGCGCCGTGAGGTCTCAGATGAAGAAATCCTTGAGCGTTGCGTTTATCCGATGATTAACGAGGGTGCGAAGATTTTGGAGGAGGGGATGGCTCTGCGCCCGGGTGACATTGATATTATCTGGGTTAATGGGTACGGCTGGCCTGTTTATCGGGGCGGTCCGATGTTTTATGGCGACACGGTAGGCCTGGATAAAGTGTTGGCGCGGATGCAAGCGTTTGAAGTAGAGTTTGGTGAGGCGTTTACGCCGTCCCCCTTGTTGGCCCGTCTTGCTAAGGAGAGTAAGGGATTTTCTAGCCTGTAGGCCGGTTCAGAAATTTATATTTGCCGGAACCGGTCTACCAAATCATTATGGTATTTGAGCAGTTTTTGCTTAAATAGCCAGCGTCTGGCACCATAGTGATGCACCATTGTAAATGCACAAAAAAGTGGCCGACCTTAGCCGCCTACAGGAGTGATAAGGCCACAACCAATGCGGGAACCTGAGCCACCTATGGGCTGGCTTTTATAGTCGTCTTCATAGAGATGAATGACCAATGCAGAACCATCGTCATCTAACAGGGCAGGTTGTCCCCACCGACCGTTTAGTGACACAAGTTCGCTATAGAATTCTGCATGGGCTGTGCCATCTTCGTGAACAATCAAATTGGGCATATCCCCTGCATGGGGGCCATCCGGATTGAGTAGTCCATGAGGAACCGTGTCTGACTCAATATGGCCCCCGGACATCTGAAAGTCATACGCGTCATGACAAATGCCAACACGATGAAAGTGAAGACCGTGTTTGCCCGGAGATATATTCCTGACCTTAACTTCCAAGACCACACCCTCGGTGCCCTGGATAAAACTGGCCTCGCCTATGGTGTCTCCATCATTACCGATGATTGTGGCTTCGGCCCTTGTACCTATATCATCTGCATCCGAACAGGCTACATTTGCGAACATAAACGCAGCAAGCCCTGCCTTTAAAACCGGTTTATTCACCCCAATTCCTTTCTATTGATTGGAGGTGAGAACACCACAATATGAAACCTGCATAGACTCCTCTGATCCTATTCACAATGCAATGCATTAATCCTCAAAATACTGCATTTTACCCTTAATCAATGAAAGTGATTAGGAGTTTCAATACTTAATGTTTAAGCCCGTCAGAGTGAAGAGTTTGGTGTCAGCGGTGGCATTCAAAGCATTTCGAAGCCCCGGAGAGCAAGAGAGACCTGTATAAGGCCCTCTAAGTTGGGTGATGCCTGACAGAACACCTTCGGTGATTGTACATAATATGGAAAGGGGAACTATATACTAAAATACCCAAATTCCAGTTTTGGAGCTTGACTTTCGCGGCTATTACGATACCTATCATTACATGAGCCATAAGCACCTTGGGCGCTATGTGAACGAGTTTTCCGGCAGATATAATGACAGGGATAGTGATACCCTTATTCAAATGGGAAACATTGTCGCGGAACTAAGTGATAAGCGACTTTCCTATAAGGATTTGATTGCCAAAGAAAGGGGCTTATATACTTAAGTAACGTAAATCTTGCTCACCTGTTTTTGATGGCTTTTTGGAAGTCTGGCATGAAAACAATATCTACCATCCTTTGTAGTATGTTTTTTCTGGTTTTCACACCAGTGACACTTCATGCGCAGGAGAACGTGTTTCTGTCCTGGGGTTTCTGGAAAAATGCGACTGCTGCCGATGTGCAGGCTGAAATCGAGAGGGGTTCTGATATAAAGGATACCTTTCACGAAGAAGACTGTTTGCCGCAAATCTGTAATAATGGATGGACACCCCTTCATTATGCAGTGCGTTATAACCATTCACCGGAGAGTGTTCGGGTCTTGATTGAACACGGTGTCCATATTGACGCAAAGACAGATTATGGCCAGACTCCTCTTCATTGGGCAGCGGACTACAACGAAGAGCCCGCAATAGTCAAACTGCTGCTTGACCACGGGGCCGACATAGAGGCCCGGAACAGGTGGGGAAGTACGCCCCTACATGGGGCTGTAGAAAAGAATAAATCAGCAGTCATAAAAGCCTTGCTGGAGAGAGGGGCTGATATAGAGGCACGTGACAAGCACGGAACGACGCCCTTTCTCGGGGCAGTAGGTTTTAACGGAAGACCGGACGTGTTGAAACTGCTTATAGAGTACGGCGCCGACATTGAGGCGCGTGACGGAAAAGGAAGGTCGGCTCTGCACTGGGCCGCCGTACGTGACGATGTGCTTATGGCCGTTCCTATAGATGAAGCAATAGTTTTAAAGAATATTGAGTTATTGCTGGATCATGGCATGGACATAAATGTACGGGATAACCCTGAAAACGCAACACCTCTGCTCTGGGCGGCGGTACGGAGTAAAAGTCCTGCAGTGCTGGAACTCTTGCTTAACCGTGGGGCAGATATGGAGATCCGTGGCGGTGCATTTGGTCATACGCCTTTGCTTACTGCCGCACGGCTCACAAGCAATCCGGCTATCGTGGAAACACTGCTCAGGGGGGGAGCAGACGCAACGGCGCAGGATGAATTCGGTCGCACAGCATTTGAACTCGCCAAGGAGAATGAAAGTCTGAAAGACACCAAAGCCTACTGGCTGCTCAACGAGGCACAGTACAGGTAGAGTGAAAAAACATGAAAAAACAGATTGTTACCATGGCATATAAACTTAAAAAAACTAGCAATACTGTGAGGGGATAATATGGAGATTGGACTTATAGTGTTTCTAGGAATCATAATCTTATTCTTTTATTTATGGCTTCGTGTTGATGAAATAAAGTCGCCGTTTTGGAATTCGTTCTGGCATAACATGTGCATTGCTGTGACGATCTGTTTTTCTGGCATGTTTATACTTGTGGAAGATTTCACTCTTGTGGAGATAAGTGACTTTTTTAATAGAGTCTTGTTTCACTTGGTAACATGAAAGGAAAAAGCGGCGCTTGATGATATTCGACTTGCTCAAGCCGCATGCTTAAAGGAGATGTTCCAATGAATAGAATGATGGAAGAAGAGCTTAGGGAAACGGCCAGTGGCATGACATGCAAACAGGGCAAACAGGGTTTTACCCCATTTGACTACGCCAAGGAGAATGAATATCTCAAAAACACCAAAGCCTACTGGCTGCTCAACGAGGCGCAGTACAGGTAGAAATTTGTGTTTTTGGCTAAAATATTGGAAAAATGAGAACGTTACTTAAGTATATAAGCCCCCAAAGAAAACTGACGGTCTCTACGGAAGGTAGGAAGCGGGGCATTGAACGTCATAAGGAGCGCAAGACCGGTGCCGATACCCTTGCCGCCTTCTCCCCTTTCATCCGGTGCCCCATGTCAACCACCGGAGGTTAAAACCTCATGAGAACGTTTCAAGAGTGGCTAGAACTTGCTGAGCAGGGCGATGCAGAAGCGCAATTTATTGTGGGGAAGAGGTGTGCCGAGGGAGACGGTGCCCCGCAAGATTACAATAAGGCCGTTACATGGTTTCGCCTTGCTGCTGAGCAGGGTAACGCAAAGGCACAAAATGGTTTGGGGGTGATGTTTCAAGCTGGGAGAGGCGTACCGCAGGATTACAAGCAGGCGGTAAAATGCTATCGCCTTGCTGCCGAGCAAGGCTATGCAAGCGCACAAATCAATCTGGGCGTTAAATATAAAACCGGACGAGGTGTACCGCAGGATTACAAGCAGGCGGTAAAATACTATCGCCTTGCTGCTAAGCAAGATCATGCAGAAGGACAATACAATCTGGGAACAAGTTATCATAAAGGAGAAGGTGTTCCCCAAGATTACAAACAAGCGATAGAATGGTTTCGCCTAGCCGCCGAACAAGACCATGCAAGGGCGCAATGTGCTCTGGGCGTAATGTATGCAACCGGGCAAGGCGTGTCACAAGATGAAGTTCTGGCAATCCAGTGGTATCGCCGCGCCGCCCAACAAGGAAACGCTAAGGCGCAATATAATTTGGGGCGGAGATATGCTAGGGGAAACGGCGTCCCGCAGGATTACGAGCAGGCAGCAACATGGTACCGCCGCGCCGCCGAACAGGGTGATGCAAAGGCTCAATTTAGCTTGGGAATGATGTATGCCAGCGGAGATGGTGTTCCGCAGGATTATAAACAGGCGGTCAAATGGTACCTCCTTGCTGCAGAGCAGGGGATTGCAGGTGCACAAAATAATTTGGGGGTAGCTTATTACAACGGAAAAGGCGTTCCCCAAGATTACAAACAGGCGATGACATGGTTTCGCCTTGCCGCCGAACAAGGCCATGCAAAGGCACAATATAATCTGGGAGAGATGTATAATGAGGGGCGTGGTATCCCGCAGGATGACGAACACGCTTACATGTGGTTTAACATTGCCGTATCAAATGACCACGAAAGAGCAAGAGAAGAGATAGAGGACATTGTGAAAATGATGACCCCAGAGCAAATAACAAAAGCACAATTTAATCTGGGAGTGATGTATAACAAAGGAGAAGGCATCCCGCAGGATGACGAACAGGCGCTAACATGGTTTCACCGCGCTGCCGAACAAGGCCTTGCGGAGGCACAATACAATCTAGGGAATATGTATCGCACTGGAAGGGGTATTCTACAAGATAACGAACATGCAGCGAAATGGTATTACCTTGCTGCAGAGCAGGGGATTGCAGCAGCGCAAAACAATCTTGGCCTGATGTATGCCAACGGAGACGGCGTTCTGCAGGACTACGTACCCGCTTACATGTGGTTTAACATTGCCGCATCAAATGGCAACACAGAAGCAAAAAAATCAAGAGAGGGTATAGAGCAACAGATGACCTCTAAGCAGATAGCAGAAGCACTAGCTCTGGCACAAGAGTACATAAGAAAAAACTATCAGGGCTGTTGACGTAATTAACGTCCGTGCTTCTAAAAACCCTGTATTCATTTATGCTTGTCTTGTTTCGTGGGGATATGTGATAAGGGTGTGTCGCCTAGCAAGCCGTTTTCGGTAACGGGAACATCGATTCTACCCAAACAAGAACCTAGAGACAGTGGCGGCCTAATCTTGTGAGGAGTGAATGTAATGGCCGAAAAAAGCAAAGACAGAGGGAGACCCCCACGGGTTATCCCCCCGATTAAGGACACGCCGGAGCGTGTTGCACGGGCTACCATGCAGGCTCCCCCCAAAAAGGAGTGGGACTATATGAAGGAAAACCCTAAAACTTCTCATTCATAATTCTCGGTAGCTATAACGATGAAACGGCAATCCAAGACGCTCGGATTGCCGTTTTTTTTGTGAAAAATGGACTCATAAGGGGATGATGAAAAACTCAAGCAAAGCCATCAGTAAATGAGGCTTTGGGTATTTTAGTATTTAGTTCCCTTTAGATAGTGCGTCAGAGTTATTCAGCGTCTAGGCAAACTAAATATCAACAGTCAGCATCCGCTTTAATACGGCATCTTTTCTAATAAAATGGTGATAAAGAGCTGCTCCCGCATGGAGCGCAATGAGTACCCACACTACATACGCGCCGCCATTTTTGTGAATGGCGTCCATAACAGATTCAAAACTCTTCCAGTCTGTCTCTAGCCATTGCTCAACAATCAGCGGGTAAAGCCACGTATCATTAAATTTTGGAATATCAAACAGGAAGAAAAAATTCGTATCCAGCTTTGTGCCCATATAACCTGTGACAGGCATGATGATCATCACCGCATACAGCGTCCAATGCATGCCATGTGCGGCGAGATGTTCTAATTTATTACCACCTGATACATCATCAGGTGTTTTATTCATCAACCTCCAGATAATCCGCAGCACAACAAATACAGCAATCGTGATACCAAAAGACAGGTGCAGATAGAGAGAAATCATATTTGAGTTCAGCTCTGTCATGCTAAAGCCGCCTGTACTGAACCAGTGACGGTAGTACACTGCTGCGTAAGCACCGAGAAAACCAAATGCGACAATCCAATGAAGCAGAATAGAGATCAAACCGTAATTCTTTTTTGTATTTTTAATTGTCAATTTACACAATCCACCGAATGAAGATGGTGGAGCCAGGCGGAATCGAACCGCCGACCTCTTGAATGCCATTCAAGCGCTCTCCCAACTGAGCTATGGCCCCTACAGCAACAACCTTCTGACAAAACTATGGTCACATGGGGTCTTAATCAAGCAAAAATCGTGACCCTAGCCAGCCTCATCATCATCGCTACCGGCGTCATCGTCCGTATCAATATCATCCAACGCTCTATCAAGAGCATCATCCTCAGTCATTGGCGGCTTTGATGCCACTGCAGAACGAGAGGCCACAACATGTGGCCTCTTTACCTTCTGACCACATTTAGGACAAGCGGCAGGCTCACGGTTTAGGTCATAGAATTTTGTGCTACACTGTGGGCATATATGTCTATGCCCCAAATCAGGCGTCTTCATTTGCGCAACTCCGTAATATCACCGAATATCAACGTGTTACATCGCAACATAAATCTTATGTCACGATTTGGCGCAATCACTTGCCACGATAAAATGCCTCTGTCAAAAACTATTTGCACCCTACGGGCTATTTTATCTACCGAGCAGGTGCCTGATGTCCCAGATGAAGGCCGAGCGAGCCTCTTTTTTGGTATTTTTTCTCTAGTTTTTTGGGGGAAGCGATGAGTGTAGCCCCGACTCCCTCTGCAATGGTCCCTCTTATATCTGAGCCGGTCTCCCGATTAGCCGGACGGATACAGGTGCCCGGGGATAAATCCATATCTCACAGGGCGCTCATTCTGGGTGCTCTGGCAGTAGGCCGGACCTCCATTGAAGGCCTCAGCGAGGGGGCCGACGTCATGGCCACAGCCCAAGTGCTTCAGGCCCTTGGAGCCAAATTAGAACATGAAGCCGGACAATGGATGCTTTCCGGCGTAGGCATTGGTGGTCTACGGGCACCGGACCAACCTCTTGATTTCGGTAACTCCGGAACCGGCGTACGCCTCATGATGGGTGTGTTAGCAACTCATCCATTTACGTCTGTCTTAACGGGAGATCCCTCTCTCAGCGCCCGGCCTATGGATAGGGTCATGTCTCCTCTGCAATCTTTTGGTGCTCAGTTTGAGGCACGCGAGCCGTGTCTCTTGCCGGTTATCGTGCGTGGGGCGGCCTCGGCCATACCTATCTCTCATGTTTTGACGGTAGCATCCGCTCAGGTGAAATCAGCTCTCCTGCTAGCGGGTCTCAATGCGCCGGGGGTAACAACCATAGAAGAACCTGTTCTAACCCGCGACCATACCGAACGCCTCTTAAATTACTTTGGCGCACAACTTTCTATAACAAACCGCGATGAAGGCGGCGTTGTTATCCGTCTTGAAGGGCAACCGGAATTGCATCCGGCATCTCTCAGTGTGCCGGGTGACCCGTCAGCGGCGGCGTTTCCTATGGTGGCCGCTTTGATAGTTCCCGAGGCCTCAATCGTTATTGAGAATATAATGCTCAACGCCGGACGCAATGGCTTGATAGAGGTGCTGCAGGAGATGGGCGCACATATCCGGATGGTGAATAAACGCCAGGAAAGTGGTGAGGATGTTGCAGATATTGAAGTCGCTTCCGGTCCCCTGCAAGGAGTTCATGTTGCAGCCTCCCGTGTGCCTTCCATGATTGATGAATATCCGGCCTTTATGGTTGCTGCCGCTTATGCTCAAGGAGATACAGTCATGGAGGGCTTAGGTGAGTTGCGGGTGAAAGAGACAGATCGCCTCACCGCTATGACGGCTTTGCTGGAGGCAAATGGTGTATTACACACCCTCAAGGGTGATAACCTGACGGTTCATGGGCAGGGTGTGCCACCTCAAGGGGGTGGTGTGGTTGCCACTCACATGGATCATCGCATTGCCATGGCTGCACTGACTTTAGGGGTGGGGGCAAAACAGCCGGTGGCAGTTGAGGATACGCGCATGATCGCTACGAGCTTTCCCAATTATGTTGCCGTGATGACGGCGCTTGGCGCCCGCTTTAAGACACCGTGACTGTTATTGCTATAGATGGTACGGCGGCGGCGGGCAAAGGCACGTTGGCGCGGGCTATTGCGGCTCACTATAATTTTGCCCACATGGATACGGGGCTTTTGTATCGTCTTGTGGCACGGGCGGTATTGGAGGGGGGGCATGATCCTGCCGATGAAGCACAGACGCTGGCGGTTGTGCAGTCACTTTCCCCTGAAGCGCTGGATCCTGGCCGGGTGGCCTATGAGGTGTTGCGCACGCCTGATATATCGGCTGCAGCGGCTCTGGTTGCAACTCATCGGATGGTGCGTACTGAAATCCTCGGCGTACAACGGCGGTTTGCAGCCTCTCCGCCCGGGGGGGCGTCCGGTGCGGTGCTTGATGGACGCGATATCGGTACGGTGGTCTGCCCTGAGGCTACGGTCAAACTGTTTGTGAATGCCATCCCCGAAGTGCGGGCATTCCGACGTTGGAAAGAAATGGGAGAAAAAACCTCCGGTGTTACAAAAGAGGCCGTTTTGGGGGATATTTTAGAACGCGATGAGCGTGATCGTACCCGCTCTATAGCTCCTCTCAAGCCAGCTATAGACGCACACTTGCTAGATACCTCGAAATTAGGTATAGAAGCGGTGCGGGAGGCCGCCATTGACATCATTGACGCTAGGCTTAAACGACAATAGTCCTTTAGCATGATGGTGACTTTTTTCTTGCATCAGGAGCCCTAGTTCAAGGGCCGTAGACGCATCGGTAGCCCGTGCCGTTTTGTAACCACCAGGAGCTATGAATTGACCGATACCGCAACCGGGAGCACGACTGAATCTCTGGCCGCGCCCAGCCGAGAAGAGTTTGCTGCGATGCTTGAAGACAGTTTTACACACACCAATACTCAAGAGGGTACCGTGACCCATGGTAAAATTGTCGCCATAGAACAAGATTGTGCCGTCATTGATGTAGGGTTAAAGACAGAGGGCCGGGTTCCACTCAAAGAGTTTTCCATAGGCGGCGTGGTGGGTGATATCTCCATTGGAGATGAAGTGGAGGTTTATCTGGAGCGTGTAGAGAATGCGGTGGGCGAGGCAGTTTTATCTCGTGATAAAGCACGGCGTGAAGAATCTTTGAGGCTTTTGGAAGAGGCACATGAGGCCGGCACGCCGGTTGATGGCGTTATTTTTGGTCGCGTACGGGGTGGCTTCACGGTAGACCTTGGGGGCGCTACGGCTTTTCTGCCCGGCAGTCAGGTAGATGTGCGTCCGGTGAGGGATATAGCGCCTTATATGAATACACAGGAGCACTTCCAGATTCTTAAAATGGATCGCCGGCGTGGCAATATTGTTGTCTCCCGCCGTGCTGTGCTGGAAGAGGCCCGTGCCGAACAACGCAACGAATTAGTACAAAACCTCGCCGAGGGCAGTGTTCTGGAGGGTGTTGTCAAGAATATCACAGACTATGGGGCCTTTGTTGATTTAGGTGGTATTGATGGCTTGTTGCACGTAACGGATATTGCTTGGCAGAGGGTTCATCATCCCTCAGATGTACTAAGCGTAGGGCAGACGGTTAAAGTGCAGGTAACCCGTATAAATCAGGAAACCCAGCGTATCTCTTTAGGTATGAAGCAGCTGGAGTCTGACCCATGGGAAAGCGTTGTTGAGCGTTATCCCGTGGATACCAAGTTTATGGGGCGGGTCACAAATATCACTGACTATGGAGCTTTTGTTGAACTAGAGCCGGGCATTGAAGGATTGGTTCATGTCTCCGAAATGAGTTGGGTGAAAAAGAACGTACATCCCGGAAAAATTATCTCTACTAGTCAAGAGGTGGAAGTCATGGTGTTGGAGGTAGATCCAGCCAAGAGGCGTGTTTCGCTGGGCCTTAAACAATGCGGCGCTAATCCGTGGGAAGATTTCTCCAAACGGTTCCCCAAAGGCACCCTTGTTGAAGGCCCCATCAAGAACATTACGGATTTTGGCATGTTTATAGGTCTGGATGGTGATGTAGATGGTATGATTCACATGTCGGACCTAGACTGGAATAAACCCGGCGAGGAAGCTCTGGCGGAATATGAAAAGAGCCAAAACGTAAAAGCGGTTGTACTGGGCGTTGATATTGAGAAAGAGCGTATTTCTTTGGGGGTTAAGCAACTCAGTGATGATCCCATGGGGGAGCTCAAAAAGGGTGCCATTGTCACCTGTACGGTGGTCAAAGTTCAAGACAATGGCATTGAAGTGGAAGTCGGAGAGGATGGCATGCAAGCCTATATCCGGCGTGGCGATTTATCACGCATGCGAGCCGAACAACGCCCTGAGCGATTTGCTCGTGGTGATAAGATAGACGCTCAAATCACGCAGTTTGATCCTAGCTCTCGCACTCTTGGGCTTTCCATTAAGGCTCTTGAGATTGTTGAGGAGAAAGAAGCGGTGAAGCAATATGGTTCATCTGACTCGGGTGCTTCTTTGGGGAGTATTCTGGGTGCCGCTCTTAAGCGGGTGCGTGGTGGTGATGGCGAGGGGGGCGATCAGGAGGCCTCAGAAGAGGATACGACGAAATCCTGATAGGCTGTTGGCGTTAAGCGGATAAGGGAGTTAAAGCCCATGAGTTTTGGAGCCGATAGTAGTACAGATGCCGCTGATTAAAGCATCATCTTTCGTTGCGGCATATTTTAGCCGTTGTGATTGTGGTGGTATGATACTTAATTGTAGCGGGTATTTTGCCGATGCTAGATCATATAGCCAGATGATATAAGGTTAATTGATGGGATTGGTGGTCAAGAGACAATGCTACTGACTTATGGAGACTCACTGCATATCCATGGATTACCGGTTCAAAGTTAGTTAGCCTCTTTCGCTTCCCTTGACGGGGTGGCAGATGTTTGGCAAGCTCAGGGTGGAAACTAGGAATGATTGCGAACAATAAACGTTGGAGAACGGCGTCATGATTAAATCCGAACTTATCTCCCGTATTGCAGAGGCTAATCCGCATCTATATCGCAATGACGTTGAATCTGTGGTCAACACGGTTTTTGGAGAGATCATTGAAGCATTGGCTCGTGGTGATAGGGTAGAACTGCGCGGCTTTGGGTCTTTTGGAACAAAAGAGCGTGCCTCTCGCGTAGGTCGTAATCCCCGCACTGGTGAACGTGTAGATGTTATGGAAAAACGCGTACCGTTTTTCCGCACGGGAAAAGAACTACGTCAAAAACTTAACAAGAACAATCTCCGTTAGCGGTTATTGTTTTTATAGCTCTGTCTTCTGCGGCGTGCTGGGTTCTTTTTCTTGCTCATGCGCTTTATAGTGCGCACCTCATAATACGCTGCAAGAGCGGTAAAGAAAGTGCTGAACCATGACGGTAGCCGTTAAAATATGTGGCCTAACCACACCACACTCCGTTCAAGCGATTGCTGAGGAAAGGGCGGAGATGGTGGGGTTTAATTTCTATCCATCAAGTCCTCGCTATGTAGTTCCTAGGGTGGCTTCAGAATTGGCACACCTGTTACCCAAATCTGTGCGCACTGTTGCGGTGTGTGTGGATGCCAACGATAAAACACTATCTCAAATCATTGAGTGTCTCAAACCCGATTATGTTCAAGCCCATGGGAGTGAAAGTCCGGCCCGTATCCAGGATATTAAACAACGTTTTTCTGTGCCGGTTATCAAGAGTTTGTCTGTTGAAACAGCCGAGGACTTAGAGGTTGTTGCCTGTTATGAGGGCATTGCTGATATGTTGTTATTTGACGCACGCCCTCCCAGACAAGAATCTGCACTCCCGGGGGGTAACGGCCTTGCTTTTGACTGGGCCTTGCTCGCAGACTTTGTATCTCAAATTCCGTGGGTGTTGTCCGGCGGCTTAACACCAGATAATGTAGATCAGGCTATACGCCTTACCGGGGCATCTGCAGTTGATGTTGCCTCCGGCGTAGAAGAGTCGCCCGGTCAAAAAAGTGTCGCGCTTATTCAGCGCTTTATACGGGCCGCACGGGCAGCTGATACGGAAGAGTAAGATAAGAGGTCATGGCCATGAGAGGTGCTAATTCATTGATGGCGGGTCCTGATGATGCTGGACATTTCGGCCCTTATGGGGGGAGGTACGTGGCTGAAACTCTGATGCCTCTTATATTGGCCGTTGAGAAAGCCTATGAAGAAGCCCGCGCAGATAAAGACTTTCAAAACCGGCTGGATGATCTGTTGGCACATTATGCGGGCCGTCCCAGTCCGCTTTATTTTGCCGAGCGATTAACGGAGCATCTGGGCGGTGCGCGTATTTATTTCAAGCGTGACGAACTCAATCATACGGGTTCCCATAAAATCAATAATTGTCTGGGGCAAATGGAACTAGCGCGACGCATGGGCAAGAAGCGCATTATTGCTGAAACTGGCGCAGGACAACATGGCGTGGCAGTAGCAACGGTTGCCGCGCGTTATGATACGCCGTGCGTTATTTATATGGGTGCTACAGACATAGAGCGCCAGAAGCCTAATGTTTTTCGTATGAAACTTCTGGGCGCTGAGGTGGTTCCTGTAACCGCCGGAGCGGGCACACTCAAAGATGCCATGAACGAGGCTTTAAGAGATTGGGTCGCTCACGTTCACGATACATTTTACATTATTGGCACGGTGGCCGGACCTCATCCTTATCCGGCCATGGTACGAGATTTCCAATCGGTGATAGGTCGTGAGACCCGTGCGCAAATTATGGAGCGTGAAAACCGCTTGCCGGATACCCTTGTAGCTTGCATCGGTGGCGGCTCTAACGCTATGGGATTATTTTATCCGTTTTTGGATGATGTCGGTGTTGCCATGATTGGTGTTGAGGCTGGGGGGCATGGTCTTGACGGATCTGACCATGCAGCCTCTTTAAGTGGAGGAAGGCCCGGGATTTTACATGGTAACCGTACGTATTTGTTACAGGATGACGATGGTCAGATAATCGAAGGTCATTCTATCTCTGCGGGTCTGGATTATCCAGGTATCGGCCCTGAACATGCCTGGCTTCACGATCTGGACCGTGTTTCTTACGCAACCGCAACCGACAATGAAGCGTTAGAGGCGTTTCAGCTCTGCGCTCGCCTTGAAGGTATATTACCGGCTCTGGAGCCTTCTCATGCGTTGGCTCACGTAGCACGTATTGCACCAAAACTCGCCTCAGACCATCTGATAGTGATGAACATGTGTGGGCGGGGCGATAAGGACGTATTCTCCGTAGCAGATTATCTGGGGGTTAAATTGTGAGCGCTACCTCTGTTCGGTTATCTGCCTGTTTTGAGGCCTTGCGACCTCACCACGCAGCGTTTATCTCCTTTGTAACGGCGGGTGACCCCGACCTTGAAACATCGCTGGCGCTTATTCAAGGCCTGCCGGAGGCTGGTGTTGATATCATTGAACTGGGTATGCCCTTTACAGATCCCATGGCTGACGGCCCTGTCATTCAGGCGGCTTCACAACGGGCACTAGCAGCGGGGGCTTCTATGGAGCGCACTTTGGGTATGGTGCGCACATTTCGTAAAGGTAATAACAAAACGCCGATTGTACTAATGGGTTATTGCAACCCCATTCATGCTTATGGGGTTGATCGGTTTGCTCGTGATGCAGCGGATGCCGGTGTGGATGGATTAATTATTGTTGATTTGCCACCGGAGGAAGATGGAGAATGGCGCGGGATTATTCAAGCGGTGGGCATAGATTTAATTCGTTTGGTGACACCCACCACCGATGAGGCACGCTTAAAGGTTGTGCTTCGGGGGATAGGTGGTTTTATCTATTATGTTGCGGTGTCTGGTGTTACCGGCACAATGGAGGCTTCTGTTGAGGATATAGAGGCCGCTGTAACGAGCCTTACCCACCATACGGATCTACCGGTTGCTGTGGGGTTTGGTGTCAAAACGCCAGAGCAGGCGTGCGCCGTAGCACGAGTAGCGGATGGTGTTGTGGTAGGCTCGGCCATTGTGGAGGTTTTGCGGAGCAGTCTTGATAACAAAGGACGTGCGGGAGAAAAAACTCTCTCAAGCGTTCTGTCCTTTACCGGCGAGCTGGCTGACAGTATACATCAGGTGCATAAATGAGGATGAAGAGAACAAGGGTAGTTCTATGAACTGGATAACCAATGTCGTTCGACCTAAGATACGCAGTGTTTTTAAGGGTAGCGATAATAGTGATACGCTTTGGGTTAAGTGTCCTGAGTGTAGCGAGATGATTTTTCAGCGCGATCTTGAAGCCAATCTTAACGTTTGTCCACAGTGTTATTTTCACATGAAATTGCCGGGCAAAAATCGCCTTGAGTCTCTGTTTGATGAAGGCCGCTACGAAAGTTTGGCAGTCGCCGAATCCCCTCAAGATCCTCTTCGTTTTCGTGATACTCAACGCTATAGTGATCGTTTGAAGCAAGCCCGTGAGAAAACTGGTGAGGTTGATGCTGTTATTCTAGGCGTAGGGTCCCTTGAACAACAACGTGTTGTGATTGCCGTGCAGGATTTTGCCTTTATGGGCGGATCTTTGGGTATGGCGGCGGGGGAGGCTGTTTTGACAGGCGCTCAAAATGCATGTGAGCTAGGCATTCCGTACGTGGTTGTGACAGCTTCCGGTGGTGCGCGAATGCAGGAGGGCATTTTGTCTTTGATGCAGATGCCACGCACAATAGCAGCCATTCAGATGCTTCGTGACAAGGGGTTGCCTTATATTGTGGTGCTGACTGACCCCACCAGTGGGGGGGTTACGGCCTCGTATGCCATGTTGGGAGATGTTCATATTGCTGAGCCGGGTGCCCTTATTTGTTTTACAGGGCCACGGGTGATTGAGCAGACCATTCGGGAGCAATTGCCGGATGGTTTTCAAAGATCTGAATTTTTGAAAGACCATGGTATGATTGACATGGTTGTATCGCGCGAAGAGCTTAAATCAACGCTGGGCCGTTTGTTGCGTGTTTTGATATCTAATAACCATCGGCCCAGCGGATATGAGACGCTACCATCCAGGGTATCTCCTCTATCTTGACGGAGTCGGTTTCTCACATCGTGGAGCGTTTATCGGCGCTTTATCCAAGGCAGATTGATTTATCCTTAACCCGCATGGGGCGTCTCCTTGAGGCTCTAGGTTCCCCTCATACTCATCTGCCGACGGTTATTCATGTAGCCGGTACAAATGGCAAAGGCTCTGTCATTGCCTTTTTGCATGCTTTTTTGGAACAAGCGGGGTTGAGGGTCCATGTTTATACCTCTCCTCATCTGGTGCGGTTTGAGGAGCGTATTCGCTTAGCGGGATCTGTCATTGATGAGCGTGAGTTAATGGCATTATTGGAAGAATGTGAGCAGGTCAACAAAGGAGAGCCTATTACTGTTTTTGAAGTGATAACAGCGGCAGCTTTGTTAGCATGCTCACGAGTGCCCGCCGATGTGATGTTGTTGGAGACCGGTTTGGGGGGGCGGCTGGATGCTACCAATGTTGTAGCGCGCCCCTTGGCGAGTATCATTACGCCGATCTCGCTGGACCATCGGGATTTTTTAGGTGATACCATAGCGGCTATTGCCGCAGAAAAGGCAGGCATCATTAAAACCGGTGTCCCTGTTATTGTGGGTTGTCAGATGGAAGAGGCACTTGCGGTATTACGTGCCCATGCGGCGGATAAGGCCGCGCCGATTTATGAGCAGGGACAAGATTTCACAGCATGGTCTGAAGGGGGCGGCATGGTATATCAGGACACCCATGGTTTGCTAGATTTATCTCTGCCTGCTCTTAGTGGTATACACCAGATTGATAATGCCGGTGCCGCTATTGCTACCTTGCGCTTTGGCGGTTTATCAGTTGCAGATAGTGCAATAGAAAAAGGTGTGCGATCTGTTGAGTGGCCGGGCCGTCTGCAAGCATTGACGGCTAATAACCTATCTCTTGCTATTCCTATAAGGCCAGATGCTGAAATATGGCTGGATGGAGGGCATAATCCGGGAGCTGCTCTCGTGTTATCTTATGCTATGAAATCTATGGCGCAAGCACGTCCTTTACCACTTTATTTAATCACCGGCATGATGGCTAATAAAGATGCAGCGACGTTCTTTTCTGTGTTTGGAGATATTGCACATGGAGTGCAGACGGTTGCCCTGCCTGACGGTAGCGGGTGGTCGGCAGAAAACTTAGCAGATATGGCGCGGGGGGTAGGCCTTGAGGCCTATCCGGCAGCTAATGTTCAGGCCGCGCTTGACGCGATCTTTCAAAATGAAAAGAACCCCTGCCGTATTTTAATATGCGGGTCGCTTAAGCTAGCAGGTCATATTCTTAAAATGAGTAAAGAGGGTGAAGCTTAAAGAGAGCTTTCAATCCACTCCACGATTTTACCTTTGGACAGAGCACCAACTTTGGTGGCGGCCACTTGTCCATCCTTAAACAACATCAAGGTGGGAATCCCTCTGACGCCATATTTTGTGGGCGTTCCCGGGTTTTCATCAATGTTGATTTTAGCAACATTGAGGCGGGTGGTCATATCGCCCGCGATTTCCTCTAGATGGGGGGCTATCTGCTTGCAGGGACCACACCATTCCGCCCAGAAATCCACCAGAACTGGGGTTTCGGAATCTATAACGTCTTGGTCAAAAGATGAATCAGTTACGTGGGTTATGGTCATAAAAGCGGCCTCCCCTATTGTTGTGGCCTGTTGTTACAGCCCTTTTGCTGAGTGAAGTAAAAATGTAGGAAGAGTAACCCGCTCCGTCAACCCTTTGCAGAAAAAACGGTTTAATTGCGAGGAAAACGGCGAAAGGTGAGATAGGTGGGGCATCGTCCGGCTTGACGGGCTTTGGTTTCATAGCGAGTCTGGGGATAACTCATGCCGGTAGGCAGTTTCGGCCAATCGTCAGAGCGTTGCCGCCAGTCGGCGGGGCTTTCCGCCCGCCATTCAAAGTTAGCACTCAGTGTCGGAGAAGGGGCTGTCATGTGTTGCATCACCCATTTCACGTAACTGGGCTCGTCACTGGCCATGTATAGCCACCCCCCATCAACCAGAACGCGTGTCGCCTCTTTTATCATGGCTGGATTAACGAATCGCCGCCGCCAATGACGAGTCTTAGGCCATGGATCAGGAAACAGTACAAACATTCGGGTGATGCTGGCGGTCTCCAGAGACTCTATTATGTCTTGTCCGTGGATATCAGAAAGACGGATGTTGTCCAACCCTTGTTTATTAACAAGCCCTAAAAGGGCGGCCATACCACTGATATAAGGCTCGCAGCCGATAAAACCCACATGAGGGAATCCTCGCGCTAGGGCACTTAGGTGCTCTCCTGCGCCGAAACCTATTTCTAACCATACTTCTCGGATAGAATTCTTGAAAAAAGAGGTGGGAGCAAGGCGTCTTCCGTCATCAGGCACAGCCAGACGTAGCAGAGGTAACTGAGTCTCAAGAAGGCTAGTTTTTCGAGCGCTAAGTTTAGGCCCCTTTCTGCGTCCGTAAAGGCGACGGCTGGAATAAGGGGTACTCTCAGACGTGTCTGCTTTCATTTCCGCAACAGGTCACTTTTATATTATCGATCTGATGAAGGCAGGGCTGCGCGCAACTCATCCACAAGGTCGGTTTTCTCCCAAGAGAAACCACCCTCCATATCGGCTTCGCGTCCAAAATGACCATAAGCAGCCGTACGAGCATAAATAGGCCTATTCAACTTAAGGTGCTCACGAATACCACGCGGACTTAAGTCCATAACAACTCGCAATGCTTTTTCCAGAGTTCTATCATCAACGCTACCACTATTATGCTGGTTGACATAAACAGATAAGGGATCCGATACGCCGATAGCATAAGACAACTGAATGGTGCATTGATTGGCAAGGCCTGCTGCCACCACATTCTTGGCCAGATAGCGAGCGGCATAAGTAGCAGATCGGTCAACTTTCGTGGGGTCTTTGCCAGAAAAAGCTCCACCACCATGGGGTGCCGCCCCACCATACGTATCTACAATGATTTTCCGACCCGTAAGTCCGGCATCGCCATCAGGCCCACCAATGACAAACCGTCCTGTAGGATTCACAAGGAAATCATCTTCCGCACACATCCAGCCCTTAGGCAGGGCTTCCTCTACAAATGGTCTCACCAGAGCGCGAACATCCAGATTATCATCATCATGTTGGGTGGAGACGACAATCTTATCGGCTCCTACCGGCTTACCATCCTTATAACGTAGAGTTACCTGACTTTTAGAATCCGGTCCCAATCCCTTGATGGCTCCCGTCTTACGTGCCTCAGCCAAAAGACGCAGAATAAGATGAGCATAATAAATGGGTGCCGGCATAAGAGCCTTGGTCTCCCTACAAGCATAGCCAAACATAATGCCTTGGTCGCCAGCACCTTCACTCTTGTTGCCAGAAGCATCCACCCCTTGGGCAATATCTGCTGATTGCTCATGAACATAAACACGAACGCCAGTACCCTTGGCTTTGTCCCAATGGAAATTATCCTGCTCGTATCCAATATCCCGCACCGCCTCGCGGGCAATCTTTTCCAAAGTTTCAGCAGACATGCTACCTTGACTGCGCGTCTCACCCGCTAGAACAATAAGTTTTTTTGTTACGAGAGTTTCTACAGCAACCCGCGCTTCTGGATCTTGCACTAGATATGCATCTACTACCGCATCAGATATACGATCACATATTTTGTCAGGGTGTCCCTCAGATACGGATTCGCTGGTGAAAAGATAATCAGACCCAGACATGCTCGCTTTCTCCCTCGGTGATGCTCAAAACGAAACCGCGAGCCTCAAGGGCAACGCGGCATTCCATACGTTACGACTGATAGGCGCAAGACTCAACCGGTGATGCCTTAAAAATCCGAGAAGTTTCATAAAGATTGCCACATTTAATTATTGTGTCATTGTAATCCACGTAGGTATCTATTTTGCTGAGATAGGCGGGCAATGAGGATAAGGGGTCCAGCGGAGGTGGAGCGTAATCTGTAAATTATAGATGGTATGATAAAATACTAAAAAGTGTTCAGCAGATATAGATATTTGGAGATATTTTTTTGAGGTTGCTTTTTTGTTCTTTCTGTGACTGCTCCTGAGCCGGAAGTGTCATTGTTTGGCGTTGCGAGCTAGGGTGGGCTATACTGGCTGTCCGCCTGAGGAGCGGATGTTTTTATTTAACAACACAGGACTGCTCTTGCCTGTCCCTGAAATAACCCGGACCGTTTTTATCAAGACCTATGGATGCCAGATGAACGTCTACGACAGTGATCGTATGGCGGATGTTTTGGGTGTTCATGGCTATGAGTCGGTGCGTCGCGCTGAAGAGGCTGACGTCGTTATTTTGAATACGTGTCATATTCGGGAGAAGGCCGCGGAGAAAGTTTATTCGGAGTTAGGGCGCTTGAGCCGTCTAAAAGAAGCAAAACGCCGTGATGGAAGACGTATGGCTATTGGCGTCTCCGGATGTGTGGCTCAGGCAGAGGGTCATGAGATTGTTCGTCGTGCACCGGTGGTTGATATGGTGTTTGGGCCTCAAACGTATCACCGGTTGGGGCAACTGCTAGATAAAGTATGGCTGAGTGATGACGGGTGTGGAGCAGGTTTTGTTGATACGTCTTTTCCAGAGGAGAGTAAGTTTAATTATTTGCCGCGCCGGGGGACAGCGTCTGGGCGTGGAGGCGCAGGGGAGGGCCGGTTAGCTTTGCCTCGCCGTTCTTCCACTTTTTTGACGATTCAGGAGGGGTGCAACAAATTTTGCTCTTTTTGTGTGGTGCCCTATACGCGGGGGGCGGAGGAATCTCGTGCAGTAACTCCGATTTTAGAGGAAGCTATGGCACTTTTAGAAACTGGTGTATGTGAGATTACGCTGTTGGGTCAGAATGTGAATGCGTGGCGGGGTGCTGGCCCCGATGGTGAGAAATGGGGCTTGGGACGTCTTATTCAGTGTATGGCTCAGTTGCCGGAGTTAAAGCGATTGAGGTACACCACAAGCCATCCGCAGGATATGAACGCAAGTCTTATTGAGGCGCACCGTGATGTGCCGCAGCTTATGCCTTATTTACATTTGCCGGTGCAATCAGGCTCGGATAAAGTGTTGGCAGCTATGAACCGTCGCCATAGTGCAGATGACTATCGGCGGGTGGTTGATGATATTCGCCGCGTACGACCTGACATGGCGTTGTCTTCGGATTTTATCGTGGGGTTTCCAGGGGAAACGGCTGCTGATTTTGAAGAAACTTTGAAACTTGTAAGCGATATTGGCTATGCCCAAGCGTATTCGTTTCGTTATAGTCCGCGCCCGGGTACACCTGCCGCTCAACGAGATGACCAAGTGCCGGAAGCAGAAAAGGCAGAGCGGTTAGCTCGCTTGCAAGAGTTACTCAGTATCCAGAAACGGGCGTTTAATCAATCATGTCTTGGCATGACAATATCGGTTCTTTTTGACCGTAATGGTAAACATACCAACCAGATTGCTGGACGCAGTCCTTGGTTGCAGACCGTTCACGTCACAGCCTCTGATACCCTTGTTGGCAGTATAGCGGAGGTGATTATTGAGGAGGCCTATGAGAATAGTCTTCGGGGAAGGCTAACCTCATCGGATCATGTAGGAGGATGTCGCCCCGCTCCATGAGTACATCCAAACCCATCGTGAGTCCCCCACGGGACAGCGCTCTTGTTCTCGACTTTGATGACAATCGGCTTTTGTCCGCTCTGTTTGGCGAGCGAGATAGTCATTTGGCGTATCTTGAAAAACGCCTTGGCATTCATACAGCCTTGCGAGGTAACCGGTTGGTAGTCTCCGGCGCACCAGATGCTTGTCGAAAGGCAGAACACATCTTGCGGGCGCTCTATGATCGGGTGAGAGATGGACGGGATGTTGGTGCTTATGATGTGGATGATATTTTGCGTATGATGGCAGAAGGGGAGAGCAATGACTCTTATTCTTCTTCTATGTGCCATAATGATAAAACGTCCGCACCGCAGGAGATTGTGGGAAGAGAAAGTGCGGATTTGAAAATCATCACCCGGCGTCGCCATATTCAACCACGCTCAGCAGTTCAGGGTTGTTATGTGGGCGCTTTGCGGGGCCATGATTTGGTATTTGCGCTGGGGCCTGCGGGGTGTGGCAAAACGTATTTAGCGGTAGCCCATGGGGCAGCTTTGCTGGGAGAGGGGCGGGTGGACCGCATTATATTATCTCGTCCGGCGGTGGAGGCTGGGGAGCGGCTTGGTTTTTTGCCAGGTGATATGCGTGAGAAAGTAGACCCATATTTGAGGCCTCTTTACGATGCTCTTCATGATGTGTTGCCGTCCAGTCACGTGTCACGCTCTTTGGCAGCTGGAGATATTGAGGTGGCTCCCTTGGCTTTCATGCGAGGGCGCACATTGAGTAATGCATTTATTATTCTTGATGAAGCGCAAAATTGCACAGCAGCACAAATAAAGATGTTTTTAACGCGTCTTGGTGAGGGCAGTTCTATGGTTGTAACCGGCGATCCAAGTCAGATTGATTTACCCGGCGGTGCTCGTTCGGGCCTTGAAGAGACTGCCGGTATTTTAAAAGACGTAGAGGGTATTTCTGTTGTGCGGTTTTCATATCAAGATGTGGTGCGTAACGCTCTGGTGAGCCGTATTGTCAGCGCTTACGAATCTCATGATAGGGTGAGATAGGACATGATGACTGTAGAGCACCACATCTGTAAGGGCGACCATATTGAGAGTAGCTTAACGGTGAACCTTGTAAAACATTGTCAAGGGTGGCCGGATGATTGGATGAAGCGGGCATCAGACTCTGTGCGTTTGGGCTTTGCCATGGCGCTTGCCTCTGAGGGTACGGCGGAGGTAACGCTAGTGGCAGGAGATGATGCTCTGTTAGTGGAGTTGAACAGTCGATATAGAAACAAATCTGGACCGACCAATGTGTTGTCTTTTCCCTCGGGTATAGGCGCTGGCATGAGCTTCCCTGAAGGAGCGGAGGAGAGTGTCTACCTTGGCGATATTGTGCTAGCGCAGGAAACCATCATGCGGGAAGCTTCAACATGGTCTAAAAAAACAGAAGATCATGTAGTGCATCTGGCCGTTCATGGGCTTTTGCATTTGCTGGGCTTTCATCATGATGAGGCGGGTCCGGCGACCCATATGGAAAGCATGGAAAAACATATCTTGCACCACCTTGGCATTGCAGATCCCTACACGGCGTCTCCTAGTGGGAAAACAATCCTATGAGAAAGCATCTCTCTTGGCGGCGACAGTTTGTTAATCGCATACGACGTGGGCTTGGTTTTAATGTTGAGCCTGTTAGTTTGCGTCATCGTTTGGAGCAGATTCTAGGTGAACAGGCGCAACAGGGTTATCCGGTTGTGGCAGGTGAGCGGCACATGTTGATGAACATCACCAGTTTTTGGGAATGCCGTGTTGATGATGTCATGGTTCCTCGTGCTGATATTGTCGCAGTAGAGGAAAACACAAATCTTGATGCTTTGATGGCCATATTCTGGGAGGCGGGGCATTCTCGGTTACCGGTTTACAGCGAGACGCTGGATGATCCGGTGGGTATGGTGCATATAAAAGACGTCATTCAATTTTTGGTGGACGCTCCGGAAAACGGAGACGATGGAGCGATTTCTACTAATTTTTCTTTGAAGACGCTGGTGCGCCGTATTTTATTTGCGCCGCCCTCTATGCCAGCGGCGGAACTTTTAGTGCGTATGCAAACGGCGCGTATTCATTTGACGCTGGTGGTAGATGAATATGGTGGCACAGATGGCTTGGTCTCTATTGAGGATTTGGTAGAGCAAATTGTAGGCGATATTGAAGATGAGCATGACGATAAAGTGCCACCTCATCTCGTGCGTTATGGTAGGGAGATATACGCTGATGCTAGAACTCCTATTGGGGAGTTGGAAGTTATGATGGGCTTGTCTTTGCTTCCCGAAGATCGTGAGGAGGATATTGATACCTTAGGTGGTCTTGTGGTGTCGCTGGCGGGACGAGTGCCGCAGCGGGGCGAACTGGTATGTCATCCGGCGGGCTTTGAGATTGCGGTAACGGACGTAGATGCCCGACGCGTCAAGCGGTTGTATATTCATCTACCGCGCAAAGATATCCCACGGACAACCCTGCGACAAGCTAGCGAAGTGAGTTTGGCAGGCGAAGCGGACTAGGCCGCAGGGGTATATGTTTACACTATCTCTTCTGGCGCAGTGCGTTGCATCCCTTAAAGGCTGGCGGTCTTTTGTTCTAGCAGTTGGTGTGGGTGCTCTTGCATCATGCGCCATGGCTCCCTTTCATTTATGGGTTGCGTTGATTGTTGCCGTGCCGGTTTTGGTGTGGATGCTGGATGGGGTTACATTGGGTAAAACGGGTGTGTCATCAAAGTGGCAGGTGATGGCACGGTCCTTTGGCGTAGGTTGGGCGTTTGGCTTTGGTTTTTTTTTAGCGGGACTTTATTGGGTTGGTCATTCTTTTTTGGTGGAGGCAGAGCGTTATTTCTGGCTCATGCCTTTTGCTGTTGTATTGTTGCCGTCATGGTTGGCGGTTTTTACCGGCCTTGCCAGTGCACTTACTCGGTGTTTTCTGTGGGTGGTAGGTCCGCGTCGCACATTGGCTTTGGCGGCGGTGTGGGCTGCTTTTGAGTGGTTGCGTGGCTATGGGCCGTTTGGGTTCCCGTGGAATCTGACAGGGCAGACTCTGGGGGGTGAGGTTGTTCTGATGCAAATGTTGTCTGTAGTTGGTGTGTATGGAGCAGGTTTGCTGGTTTTTGGACTGGCCGCCTCGCCTTCTACTCTATGTGACCCCCGTTTGGAGGAGGATTCATTAGAATCTACTCCTAGTAGCAAAGTTTGGTGGCCGGTGGTCTGGTTTGCGCTGTTTGCTGGTTGGGGGGTGTGGGGTGCGGACCGACTTGGACAGTCTGTAGTGGCGGAGGTGAACCCCCTTACGGTGAGAATAGTGCAACCCAATGTGCTGCAAGAGGAAAAATGGCAAGCCCACCGGCAAGAAGAGTTTCTGATGCGGTTGCTAGCCATGACCCAACAGTCCTCAGCACTTCCTGAGGGTGTCATACCTTCTGTTATCATCTGGCCGGAGGTAGCGATTACCGGATTACTGTCAGAACGCCCCGCTCTGCAATCCATTCTTGGTGCTAGTTTGCAAAAAACAAGCGTGTTGTTAACTGGTTCGCTTTATCGTCAGGGGGGTTATTATTACAATAGCTTGTTTGTTCTAAATCATGGAGGGAGCATTATAGCACGTTATGACAAACGGCATCTGGTACCTTTTGGCGAATATTTGCCCGCTCGTGATGTATTTAAGGCTATCGGCCTGAAGGCTCTTGCCCAACAACGTGGTGATTTTGCCTCTGGCGAGGGGGATGTTCTGATGACCCTTTCTTCCCCTACACCAGATGTCCCAAATGTGCCGACATTTCGCCCTTTGATTTGCTACGAGATTATTTTCCCGGAGGCTATTCACCCAACAGCCGACCGCGCCAGTTGGTTGCTCAATATCACCAACGATGGTTGGTTTGGAACATCTACCGGACCGTGGCAACATCTAGACCAAGCCCGCTTTCGTGCCGTAGAGCAAGGTGTTCCGGTTATTCGGGCGGCCAATACGGGTATCTCTGTTGTTATTGATGCAGAGGGGCGGATTTTGGAAAATCTGCCCCTTAACACTCAAGACATTATTGATGCGCCCTTGCCTCCGGCTAGAAAATCAACACTTTATGGACGCTGGGGAGATAGTCTGTTTTTTGCCTTGCTGATTGGGTTTGTCCTTATTGCCCTGCCCGGGTGCAGAGCATCGCAAGCGCTTAATCCGCTTATTAAGAGAGAGCGGATCTAAAATGACGAGACAACTTCAAGCCTTGGTTTTGATAGTTTGACTTTATATCAACCCCGTAAAGAACATCGGGTATCTCTATTAATGGCTCATAAACCAAACGCCCTATAATCTGCCCATGCTCTAAAATGAACGGCACTTCATGGCTGCGTACTTCTAAAACAGCCCGACTATTTCCACCGCCTGCTTTGGTATGGCCAAAGCCTGGGTCAAAAAACCCGGCATAGTGAACCCGAAACTCTCCAACAAGGGGGTTGTAGGGAATCATCTCAGCTGCATGGGTGGGGGGGATGTTCACAGTCTCCAGAGACGATAAAATATAAAACTCATCGGGGTCTAGAATGAGAGTATTGCATCCATGGAGATGAAGAGGTTCCCAAAAGTTCCGTAGATCGTATGCGTCGTGGCTGTCAACATCAATCAAGCCCGCATGACGCTTAGCGCGATAACCTGCGATGGTTGTCTGGTCTTCTAGATTAACTCGTAACGCTACCCCCTCATTAATATCAACATTGCCAGAAACTAGCTCTTCATGTTCATGAAGAAGGCGTAAGGCGGTGTCAGAGTGCGATGTATTACCCTGACGAAAACGCAACTGCGACAACCGCGAGCCAGGGCGCACCAAAATAGAAAAAGTACGCGGACTTATCTCAAGATAAAGGTTACCTTCATAGCCGGCATTAATTTGGTCAAAATGAACACCATAATCGGTGATGAGACGGGTGAAAACATCAAGGCGGCCTGTTGAACTTTTAGGGTTAGCCAGAGCTGATAGATGAGGGCTAAGAGATAAAGTTTCTGCAATCTCTGCTAGATACACACATCCCGTTTCTAAAACCGATCCACCTGTTAAGTCAACCTCGTGAAGAGCAACAGTTTTAAGACGCTCTTCAACACGAATATCTGGCCCAGGCAAAAAGCTGGCGCGCAATCGCCACGCCCGCACTCCAAGTCGTAAATCCAGAGAAGCAGGCTGCACCTGAGCAGGTGTTACAGCCTCATCTGAATGGACAATCCCTGTCTCAATAAGCGTTTTTATATATTGAGAGGGTAGCAATCCGACTTTGTTTTCTGTGGTCATGAGTGTGGCTGTCTTTTTCGTGTTCTTGACCTGTGGTCTTTTTTGTGTGAAGGTGAACCCCTGTGGTGATTTGGGCCGGCTGGCTTGCGACCACATAAAATATCACGCTAAAAGGCCGGGGATAAAGAGCCCGGTTAGTAAAACCGGGTTTTTTTATTGCCGTTCTGAGGTAATCACCCAAAACTCATATGGAGGTCTTGATGGACAAGGGCTTGATAAACGGGAGCAAAGGCAAGACAGGCGAGGAGGGGGATCAAAACCCCCAGAAATCTAATAAGATGAACTGGCGGATGGCCACGACGTTGGTGCATGGAGGGACGGTGCGCAGCGATTATGGGGAGACAAGCGAGGCGCTATTTTTGACATCGGGGTATGTCTATGAGACGGCGGAATCGGCCCAAAGGCGGTTTAGCGGTGATGAGGAGGGTTTTATCTATAGCCGATTTGGCAACCCCACTGTGCGTATGTTTGAGGAGCGGATGATTGAGTTGGAGGGTGCAGAGGATGCCCGTGCGACAGCGACAGGCATGGCAGCGGTGACAGCATCTCTTTTGTGTCAACTCTCTGCTGGAGATCATGTAGTCTCTGCGCGGGCTTTATTTGGATCGTGTCGGTATGTCATAGAAGAATTGTTGCCCCGTTTTGGTATTGGGGTAACACTTGTAGATGGTGTTCAGGCAGACGAATGGCGCAAAGCTATTCGTTTGAATACAAAAGTTTTTTTTCTGGAAACACCGACGAATCCCACTCTTGAGATTATTGATATCGAATCTGTGGCAGATATCGCCCATGAGAACGGGGTGCGGTTAATCGTAGACAATGTTTTTGCCACTCCTATACTTCAGCATCCTTTGAGTCTGGGGGCTGATGTTGTGGTGTATTCGGCCACCAAACATATTGATGGTCAAGGGCGCTGTCTGGGCGGTATTGTATTATCATCGGCAGAGTTTATTGCTGAGTATCTTGGCAATTTTCTTCGTCAGACAGGTCCTTCTCTTAGCCCTTTTAATGCGTGGGTTATGCTTAAAGGTCTTGAAACTCTTGATGTGCGGGTGCGGGAGCAATGTCGTCGTTCTCATGACATAGCCATATTTCTAGAGCGGAGTGATAAAATTCAGCGCGTGGTGTATCCCGGTCTTGAGCATCACCCACAACATAATTTAGCCTGCACTCAAATGGCAATGAGCGGCAATATCATCAGTTTTTACATCAAGGGGGGAAAAGAGAGTGCTTTTCGGTTTCTCAACGCTCTTTCTCTCATCAGTATTTCTAACAATCTGGGAGACGTAAAAAGCCTGATTACTCATCCGGAAACCACAACCCATCAACGCCTTTCTGAAGAAGCCCGTGCTGAGCTTGGCATTGATTCAGGCCTTGTGCGCTTGTGTGTGGGGTTGGAAGATACGGTAGATTTGATAGACGATCTTGAGCAAGCTCTCAACAGATCTTAATGTGCTATCTTGAGCCTCTAACCTCGGATGGATCGTGGAGATGATGGCAAAGGGTGTTTGGGGTGGCTAATCTCAGGCCAATATTGTTGGTAACAGGCGTAATGCTGGCCACCTTGGGCTTGGCTATGACTATTCCCGCCTTGTTAGGGGCTACATCTGGGCTGCCGGATTGGCGAGTGTTTATCGCCAGTGCAGCGTTTACTCTGTTTGTTTCCGGTGTTCTTATTGTAGCCCATTGGGGGCCATTGAATAACCTAACTGCCCGTCATGCCTTTATGCTGACAACACTATCGTGGGTGGTTCTTGTTGCTTTTGCCGCTCTTCCGTTTTTGTTTTCCAGTGTGCAACTTTCTTATACGAATGCGTTTTTTGAGGCTATGTCGGGTCTTACCACTACCGGCTCTACTGTTCTCACCAATCTGGATGAATCTTCACCGAGCATTTTATTGTGGCGGGCACTTTTGCAGTGGATAGGAGGTATAGGCATTATTGTGACGGCCATTGCTATCCTGCCTATGTTGCGGGTGGGAGGTATGCAGCTCTTTCGCACTGAGTCTTCAGATACGTCAGAAAAGATATTACCTCGCCTCACCCAAATTGCAGCTTCCATTGCGGGCCTATACGTAGGCCTTACATCCTTATGCGCTGCTAGCTATTGGCTTGTGGGCATGACACCTTTTGATAGTATCGCCCATGCTATGACAACAATTGCTACAGGCGGGTTTTCTACCAGTGATGAGTCTTTTGCCTACTGGAAAAACCCAATGATTGATGTTGTTGCTGTTACCTTCATGATAGCAGGTAGTCTGCCGTTTGTGCTTTATCTGCAACTGCTACGGGGGCACGGGAACCCTTTGTTAAATGACACTCAGGTGCGTTGGTTTTTTGGGCTTGTCCTCTTTGTTGTTGCGGTGTTGTGGATGCATCAATATACCGTTGGACTTAATGAGTTCTGGCCTGCACTGCAATATGCAGCCTTTAATGGGGTTTCCATACTGACAGGAACCGGCTTTGCTACAACGTCTTATGACGAGTGGAGCGGATTTAGCCTTATGGTGTTTTTTTTCTTAATGTTCATAGGAGGGTGTGCAGGGTCAACTTCTTGCGGTGTTAAGATATTTCGTGTGGCTATTGCTGCCAAATCCGTTTGGCTTTATGCGCGACGCGCCGTTAATCCAAATAGGATTCTACTGGCTCATTACAACGGGCAACCCCTTGGGGATTCTATTATCGCTCCTGTCATGATTTTTTTGCTCTTTTATATCTTATGCTTTGCCGTAGTGGCAGTTATTTTGAGTCTGATGGGGTTGGATGGCCTAACGGCGGTGTCATCTTCGGCTACGGCGATTTCTAATGTTGGCCCGGGGTTGGGGCCTGTGGTGGGGCCGGAAGGGTCTTTTGCCAATTTGCCTGATGGAGCAAAATGGGTGTTAGCGTTTACCATGTTGGTAGGACGCTTGGAGGTGTTCACGGTTTTGGTGTTGTTTACACCGGTCTTATGGCGATCTTAAGGTGCTGAGGGTGCTACGATCCGGCGAAACCAACCAGACAACTGCTGATGCCAGATAGATAGCTTCGCACCGATATCATCTTGAATACCAAACAAGGCAGGAACCAATATCAAAACAAGGCCGGTGGCGATGGTAAGACCTCCGGCTATGGTAATCACCATCGGCAAGAGGAATTGCGCCTGAAGGCTGGTTTCAAACAACAGGGGCAGAAGGCCCACTATCGTTGTAAAGGAGGTTAATGTTACGGCTCTAAACCGGTCTTTAACCCCTTGAACAACGGCTTCTTTTTTGCTTAACCCTTCTATGATGCGCAGATCGACCTGACTGACCAGAATGATGGAATCATTGATTAAAATACCGCTCAATCCCAACAGAGAAATAAGACTCAGGATGGTCACAGAAAAACCCATCACAAGGTGACCGAGAATAGCGCCTACAAGACCAAAAGGAATAATACTCATCACCACAATGGGACGAATATAGCTGGAAAACACCCATGCCAAAATAATGTAAATCATGGCGAGGGCAAGAAAGCTGCCGATCTGAAGATCAGAAAAGGCTTCTGCCTGTTCTTCAGCGCGTCCTGAAAAGGTGTAGTCAACACCATGGCGTCGTGCAAGATCCGGTAGAATTTGTTGTGCTAGTTTGGCAACCAATATGCCGCTGCTTATGACGCTACTGTCAATTTCTCCTGCAACGGATACGGTTCTTAGCCCATCAATGCGGTTGATACGGGAAAAGCCCGTACTTTCACGTAAAGAAACAACTTCTGTTAGTGGAACATCCGAACCATCAGAAGCTCTGAGGTAGAGAGTGCGCAAGTTACGGGTTGCATCGGTTTGTCGGGGGAACTGAACTCGAATGGCAACCTCTTCATCACCTCGCACAAACCGCTTAGCGACCGTGCCTTGGTAGGCATTGCGTAACTGACGGCCAATGCTTTCAGTTGTAAAGCCAAGGGCAGTCCCTCGAGGGGTCACTTCAATAATGACTTCCTGCTTACCGTAGGGCAGGCTGTCCTCAATATTGGAGACACCGGGAAAAGACAAAAGTATCTCCCGCAAATCATTAGCCGCTTGTTTAAGGGTATGAGGTGGGGCATTTTGTAGCAGAATATCAATATCACGACCTGGAGGGCCAAGACTTCTCTCACGTACGGTAAAGCGCTCAAGACCGGCAATGGGCGGTATTTCTTTCTGCCATTCTTTAGTTAACGTGGCTGTACGTATGGTGCGAAATTCGCCAGGTATAAGTTCTACAAAAATTTTTCCAAAATTATCTCCCTTTTTTCCTTCGCCAATGCCCACTGTGCCGAATACTACCGTTATAAGATCACCTTTTTTGCCATTCTCTCCTAGCAATTTGGCCCCAGCGCGGTGAAGGGCAGCCTCAGCAATTTCCAGAGCAGTTTGGGTTTGCGCTCGCGGTGTGCCTGGGGTCATGATGAGACTGGCGTTTACAACTTCCGACTCAGGAGAGGGGAAAAACTCAAATTTGACACGGCCCACAGACAGTAGACTTATGGTGATAACCAGCGCCGAAAGTGATACTGCCAGAACGGTATAACGCCATTCATAACAACGCCGCACCAGCTGGTCGGCGAACCAATCACAAATGTTGTCAAACGTCTTGTTGAATTTTTGTCGCCACGGGCGGGGGGGGCTCATATGGGATAGTCCATGTTTGAGATGACCCGGCAGAATGAGAAAACATTCAATCATGCTGGCAACCAAGATAGCAATGACCACTTGCGGCATGGCAGATATAATCTGCCCCAACGCATCGCCAATCAGAAAAATAGGCGCAAAGGCAACAATAGTGGTGATGACGGCGGCGGCAACTGGTGGAAGCATGCGGTAAGCAGCGCGCTCGGCAGCACCGGTGGAATCATAACCTTGCCCTCGTAGGGTAACGGCGTGTTCACCTACCACGATGGCATCATCCACAAGAATGCCGATGGTCAAAATAATAGCAAACAGTGATATCATGTTGATGGATTGCCCCGTTACGTACATAACGAAAAATGAAAATATAGCCGCTACTGGAATACCCACAGAAACCCAAATTGCAGCACGGATGTTGAGAAACAAAAACAGTGTGACTAGTACAAGGGCTAATCCTTGAAGGCCATTTGTGAGTAGAAGATTGATACGTTGCACGGCTAAATCTGCGCTTACATCAAACTTAGTCACCTCAAGGGAGGCAGGCAGTTGGGGTAGAGAGTTCTCCAGCCATCTGTCCACACGGGCGGCGGTCTGCAAAATATCTGAAGACTCTGCACGCTGGATATTAAGCCGAATGGCAGGTTTGTCTCCCTGATGGCTGGTGGGTTGCTGGTTGTTAAAGTTCCTCCGAATGATGGCTATATCCCGCAAAATAACTTTTTCGCCACTATCAAGGGCACGAATTTCAGTGGTGCCAATGGTTCTTTCTGTATCCACCCGCCCTAGAGAGCGTAGCCGACGCTCTACTTGTCCCTCAAGTGTTCCAGACGGTAAATCCTGACTCACGGCCCCGATGCGTCCAGCAATATCCTGTAAGGTTAAATTAAGGCGCTGTAATTCAGCCGGTGGTACCTCCACCCATATCTCTTCAGCGCGCAAGCCCTCAAAGGATACCTTGTCAACACCGGTGGCCAGCAATTCATCACGTATCTGCTTAGCGTAGCTACGCAGGGCCGACTCATCAAAGGGTCCCGAAATAGCAAGAGAGGCTACCGTCTCATAAAATAGAATACGCGAAACAACTGGCGTGGATGCCCCAAGTGGCAAGGGGGGGATGTTCTCTAGGGCTAACTCAACCGAAGACAGAGCGTTTTGCATATCTGTGCCCGGTTCAAACTCAAGGGACATACTGGCGATACCCTCTCTGGAGACAGACGTGAGCCTTTTCATCCCATCAACAAAACGGATTTCCGGCTCAATGACCTCAACGATATTGCTCTCAACGTCTTCTGCGCCCGCTCCGGACCATCCAACGGATACAGTAATAACGGGAACGTCTACCGTTGGAAAAAACTGAATGTTAAGCTGGGTTATAGAATACAGCCCCATGACGATCAGAAGCCCCATGAGAAGATTGGCTGCATTGTGATGACGAACAAAAAAAGAAATCATAAAATCTTAACCTTAACGCCTGCACCCACCTGTGTGAGATGAGTGGTTAAGATACGCTCGCCTTCTTTAACGGTGCCACGCACGAGAATGCTGTCATTATCATATCCGGCAATTTCTATTTGGCGCGGCTCAAGGCGACCATTGACAATGGCATAAACCACATTACCCTCATAAAGTGCGCTCTCCGGCAAGCGCACCACGTCTTCATATATTTTGTCTTTGATATACACCTCGACAAAGGCTCCCGGACGCAAAGGAGTCTGTGCAGACATTTGTTGCAGGGTGGCAAAAACATCCACACTTCCCGTCGAGGCTGTAATGCTGGCGGCCACCCTATCTATAATGGCTTCATAGGGCAGAGGTTGACTGCTTGCTCGCCAGACGACCTCTGCTTTTTCTCCTACCAACGTATTTCCTTCTGCAATAAGTCGTCCATATTGAGCATCCGATAAGCTGAAGCGCACCTCCAGCCGGTCGGCATCGGTTATGATTGCAAGGCGGTCATTGATGCTGACAAGTTGGCCCACGGCCCCCCTTAAGTCTTGGAGAAATCCGCTAAAAGGTGCCACAAGAAGAGTATTTTCAAGGACCCGCTCGGCGCGCCGAACCCTAACCGCTAGCCGCTCTGCGATGGCTTTTTGTTGCTCAATACGCGCATCTTCAATATCTAAATTGTGACGGTGCCTGTCAGACGCTTGTTGTTGTTGGCTGACTCTGAGACGTCTTTCGTCTACCAATTTTTCTGATACCGTTCCCCGCTGCGATAATTCAACCGCTCGTGCTAAATCCCGCTTTGCAATCTCCAACTGCTCTTCGACTTGCGTCAGAGCATTGCCTTCTTGCTCACGGCGATGGTGGACCTCGCTAACCTTAGCCTGCATCTCAGCAAAATTGGCTTTGGCTTCTGAGAGAGCACTTTCATAAACAAATGGGTCAATGCGCAACAAAGGCTCGCCTTTGCTGATGATTGCGCCTTCCTGAAAAGCGGGCCAAGCTTTTACGATTTCGCCTGATACATGAGCGCGCATTTCGGCCTGCTGTCCGGCGAAGACCTTTCCATAAAGCACAAGGGTTGGGGTGGCTGAACCATAACGCGCCGTTATGGCGCGCACGTTCTTTACCTGCTCCAGAACCGTGGGGGATGCGACATCTGGACGAGTTACCCCCAATAGGCTAACAATTCCGACGGTAATAACGCCAATCACCAGAGGTACAACGATCTTCAAATATCGCTGTTTCATCACAGTGATGATCTCTGTCACCCGTGGCAAGACGATCCTCAAATACCACCGTTTCATCACGGTGATGA
>JBAJNM010000011.1 GCA_036881865.1 Parvularculales bacterium
ATAACGGGTTTTCTGTTTATACTCAAGGGTGGGGCGCTAATAGCCCCGCTAATTTGCACTTCTGCCTAAGCCTTGATGGTCTCTCCTTCCAGCAAAAGACCGTAAGCGGGCAAGGTAAGAAACTCCTCGCAATCAGAGGAGATCACTATCCGGTCAAAGAGGCTAATGGCTTTCTCAAAATGACCGCCCATCCATCGAGTTTCTCCCAAAGTCTTGCGCAGAGTGTTCATCTCATCGGTCAACAGATCATAGAACAACTGCCGGTCTACGGTACGACCATCTTCAAGGCTGGCCCCATGGAGCAGCCATTGCCATAACTGAGAGCGACAGATTTCTGCCGTAGCCGCATCCTCCATCAGATTGTAAAGCGGCACGGCCCCCCGACCCCCAAGCCAAGCCTCAATATATTGCACCCCAACGCGGATACATTCACGCAACCCCTCCTCGGTGCGAGTGCCTTCATGCACCTCCAGCATATCGGCCTGGGTAATGTTGACGTCGTCTCGCTTCTTATCTAACTGATTGGCGGAGGGCATCATTTGGTCAAAAACCTCCATTGCCACCGGTACAAGGCCCGGATGGGCTACCCATGTGCCATCATGACCATCGCGGGCCTCACGTTCTTTGTCAGCGCGCACCTTGGCGAAGGCAGCATCGTTGGCATCTGCATCACCCTTAACCGGTATTTGCGCCGCCATGCCTCCCATAGCAAAGGCACCACGCTGGTGACAGGTTTTAATCAGTAGCAGGGAGTACGCTCCAAGAAATGCTTTTCCCATCACTACTTTGGAGCGGTCAGGAAGAATATAATTTGGGTTGCGACCCAATCGTTTGATATAGCTGAAAATATAATCCCACCGTCCACAGTTCAACCCGACAATATGGTCGCGCATTTCATAGAGGATTTCATCCATCTCAAAAGCCGCCGGCAGGGTTTCAATGAGAATAGTCGCACGGCACGTACCAACCTCAACTCCTAACGCCTTCTGAGCATGGATAAACACATCGTTCCAAAGACGTGCTTCCAGATGGTTTTCCATTTTCGGAAGATAAAAATAAGGACCGCTTCCTTTGGCCTTTATGTTTTTGACGTTGTGAAAGAAGTAGAGGCCAAAATCAAACAAAGAACCAGACATAGGCCTGCCGTCTACCTCTAGGTGGGCCTCTTCTAAATGCCAACCTCGTGGTCGCACCAGCAGTGTGGCGGGATTGGGTTTAAGTGCGTAGTTTTTTCCGTTTGAAGGATCGGTGAAGTCGATAGTGCCGCGCCATAAATCCATCAGATTTCGCTGGCCCTGGAGAAGATTGTCCCACGTGGGCGAGCTGGCATCTTCAAAGTCAGTCATAAACGTCCGCGCACCAGAATTAAGGGCGTTGATTACCATTTTCCTGTCAACGGGGCCGGTGATTTCCACGCGCCGATCCTGGAGGTCGGCGGGTATGGGAGCTACTTTCCAGTCGCTTTCGCGTATGTCGGCCGTTTCCGGCAAAAAGTCAGGCAACTCTCCTGCATCAAACCGCTTTTGCCGTGCTTGCCGAGCCTCCAGAAGCCGTTTCCGTTCTGCACCAAACCTGCGCTCTAAGTCTGCTATAAAAGCTACCGCATCCGGTGTTAGAATGCTCTCATGGTTCTGTTTAACAAGGCCTTTGATGGAAATGCCGACATCATTGGTCATGGGTTTGCTACTCACTATGTTGATTTTCCTGAATTGAGTTTTTTCTTTTCGGTGTTACTAACTCCCGAAAATATGTCAGATGAGTATAGGTAGCCTTCCCCACAAAGCAACCATTAAGCCTGTCAGAAGGCGCTCTGATTTCACGAAGGTGCTGTGGTAGGGTTGGGATGTAAAAAATAACACTGAGAATACCAAAAAAACACGGTGAAAACGGAAACAGACATATCTCCATTGCCCCCTGATGGGCGTTACTTATGGCTTCTGGCGCTACTAGTAGCGATGGTGCTACATGGTGGTATCCTGTGGCTTCTAGCGGCTGTAATTACCTCCCCGGCAGGTTTGTCTTTGTCAGATAAAGGAGCAGGGCAGGTCATCCGGCTCTCTGTGTTATCATCTCCGATGCCATTTCTTGAGGAACCGGTGTCTGAAGAGGAGGGAGAGGTGTCTTTTGAGCTGCCTCCCCCCGAAATCCCGGCCCCTAAAAACCGGCCTGTCGCTCATGCACCAGCAAAAGAAACCCCACCACCCCCGGCCAGTGAAATCACCGCTACAATATCACCCCACAGCACCTTCTCCACAACAAACGCTCAAACACAAGATCAGCAAAAGAGAGATAACTATCTAGCCCAAGTGGAAATGCATCTCAGAAAATATCTACGCTATCCACGTATCGCTCGCATAAACGGCGTAGAAGGGACCGTCGTGGTGCGCTTCACCCTGAACCGGCATGGAGAACTGATAAAACATCAACTCATAGAAAAGTCAGGCGTTGCTCTGCTTGACCGTGAGGCCTTAGCGATGCTGAAGCGGGCATCTCCTATGCCGCCCTTTCCTGATGAACTTACAGTTTCTTTTGAGGATATTATCATGCCGGTGGTTTTTGCGCCGAAGGGAGAGTAAGCCATTCGTCAAGAGGAGGCGTGGGAGAAGGATGCACCGTATTCTTCATTGTCCTTCATCAGAAATAACATCAGGAACGCAAGCGGCAAGCATAGTTCGGACGAACGTCTTGCCCGGTCATGGCGGATAGGCTACCACGTGTTGTATTACGTCCGAAAAGGCGGTTTTCTATGACCCAAAAAGATACCATATCTCGCCCGAAGGCTCGCATACCACGGGGCCTAAGGGATATTGACGCTGACGAGGCCCGTGGCCTCTCGGCGATGCTGGCGGTCGTCTCACAGGTCTATGAATCTTGGGGTTTTGAGCCGCTAGACACCGCCATTCTGGAATATGCGGATGCCTTAGGACATTTTTTGCCAGACCAAGATAGGCCCAACGAGGGTGTGTTTGCCCTGCAAGATGATGATGGCCAATGGTTGGCATTGCGCTATGATTTGACGGCCCCTTTAGCGCGCTATGTAGCGGCTCACTATGATGAATTACCCAAACCATTTCGACGGTATCAGTGGGGGACTGTGTTTCGGAATGAAAAGCCCGGGCCCGGGAGATTTCGCCAGTTTATGCAAATTGATGCGGATTCTGTCGGTGCGCCAGTCATGGTAGCCGATGCTGAATTATGCGCTGTGGCCGCCGCCTGTATGGAATCGCTGGGGGTGCCAAGGAGACGTTACGTCGTGGGCCTCAATAACCGACAGGTGCTGGACGGGGTGTTGGAAACTCTGGGCCTTGACCCTAAGGCCGCGGATTTTGCTGCCCGTCGCCTTGGAGTACTACGTGCCATAGATAAATGGGATCGCTTAGGAGAAAAAGGTGTAGCAGATTTGCTAGGGGAAGGTCGTAAGGATGCCTCCGGTGATTTTACCCCCGGTGCTTGTCTTGACGCAGGCTCAATTGACAAAGTGCTAGCTTTCGTACGCCTCAAAGGAGTATCACACGGTAATCTCTGTGATCAGTTAGAAGCTCTAGTGGGCAATAGCGAAACAGGTCGTGCTGGAGTTATGGCTCTGCGCGAGATAATAGATTTGCTCCCTGCTTTTGGATGTGATGCTAGATGTGTGGCCATTGACCCCTCCATTGTACGGGGGCTGGGGTATTATACCGGACCAGTCTTTGAGGTGCGCTTGGGGGAGGGGCGTGTTCAGGATGCCGTTGGTGGTGGTGGCCGCTACGATGATATGGTGCGCCGATTTAAGGGGATAAGTGTTCCCGCCGTGGGATTCTCTATGGGAGTAAGCCGTCTTTATGCCGCCTTGCAAGAGCAGAAAATGAAAAAAGAAAACCTGCTTCAAGGGCCGGTTGTTGTTTTACGGCTGGGGGAGGAGAATGCCGCCTCCAGCGTTACCATGGCACAAGAACTCCGTGTAGCTGGCATTCGAGCTGAAGCTTACGTAGGTGGCGGAGGCATGCGTGCCCAACTAAAATATGCGGATAAACGCGCTGCCCCCATAGCCGTTATTGAGGGTGATGATGAGCGCGCCCGGCAATCTGTTACCGTGAAAGACCTAGCTCTCGGCGCATCTCTGGCCATCGATATCAGCGACAATGAAGAATGGCGTACCACAGGTGTAGCCCAGACATCTCTGCCACGAGCTCAACTGGTTGAGGGTGTGCGAGCCATCTTAGACCGACAACGCGAAACTGCATCATCTGTTGATAGCACAAGCACAGTTTCGTCTGATAAGTGCACTTGAAATTTAAGGAATTTTTGTCATGCCTAAAAAGGCGCACAACAAAAAAATATCAAGTGACGATATCATGAGCGATACGGTCAGCGATGAGGCCGTTCTCACGTCTGTTCGTAAGGTGTTTCACAACGCCGGATGCCAGCCTGTAGTACCACCCATGCTCCAGCCCTTGGATGCTTTTCTGGATTTGCTAGGTGAAGATATTCGCCACCGTCTCTACATGGTAACGGGCGATGGTGAGGAAGCCTGTTTGCGGCCTGACATGACCATTCCCACCTGTAGGCTTTATCTAGAGTCCTACACTACTGGAGAAAAAGCGCACTTATGCTATGAGGGAACCGTCTTTCGTCAGCAGCCTGATGGCAGTGAGCGCCCAACAGAGTTTCTTCAAACAGGTATTGAATGTCTAGGCGATGGAGACCGGGAGGCTATGGATGCCGAAGTAATGGCGCTCGCTGTAGATGCAGTGAAAGAGGCGGGGTTGCCAGAACTGAAGATTGAGATGGGCGACCTTGCTTTATTTGACGCGCTAGTAGAGGCGCTGGAATTACCTCATGTGTGGGGCGCCCGATTGCGGCGGTATACGCGCAATCCGTCGCGGTTTCGCGAAGTGTTGGCTACTATGGCCAGCGATAAGACAACGGCAGCGGAGGAAGGGTTTCTTCAGGCTTTGGCCTCTCTTGATGGTAATCAGGCGCAACGATTGGTGCAGGATATTTTGGGCTTTGCTGATATAGGCCCGTTGGGGGGGCGGACTATTGATGATATTGCTGAGCGATTTTTGGAGCAAGCCGTTGACAATCTATCATATGCTCTGCCGGAGGATGCTGCGGTTATGCTATCGCGCTTTTTGGAAATATCAGGCCCGCCAGAAGAAGCAGTCAAGGCGTTGCGTAAACTGTGCGCGAGAACCGGCGTTGCACTGGACAAAGCACTGGATGCTCTTGAGAGGCGACTCAGCTTGGTTACAGAGCGCGGTATATCCCTAAAACGGGCGCGTTTTTCTGCCGAATTCGGACGTAATCTGGATTATTATTCCGGTTTTGTTTTTGAATTACAAATTGATAAACCCGTGCGTGAGTCACGGGTTTTGGGTGGTGGTGGCCGCTATGATCGGTTACTCACGGTATTGGGCTCTCCGGAGCCAGTCCCGGCTGTGGGTTGTACCTTGCGGCCTGACAGAATAACCCTTGCCATCAAAAAAGACGCATAACACAAAGGCTGACCACCCTATGAATGACTCTATGAACAACGATACGCTGGTGATAGGGCTACCCTCCAAAGGTCGCTTGGAAGCAAATAGTCTAACCTATTTTGCTCGTGCGGGTTTAGGCGTCGTTAAGCAAGACGGCCGTGGCTATAATGGTCGCTTGCAAGGCGTTAATAATGTCGAGGTGGTATTTTTATCAGCCGATGAAATAGCCCAACGGCTCGGTAATGGCGGGTTACACATGGGAGTGACCGGCGAAGATTTGATTTATGAGCGCATTGAAAAGCCAGAGCTATCTGTAGAACCTATGGCGAGGCTTGGCTTTGGTCATGCTACCGTCGCCGTCGCTGTGCCAAAAAGCTGGATTGATGTGCGTCTTATGGTTGATCTTGATGAGGTCGCTTGGGGTTTTCGCACCCGCTATGGTCGCCAGATGCGAATTGCTACCAAATATACTCGCTTAACCCGCAACTTTCTTAGCCGACACGGTGTTACAAACTACAGAATTGTAGAAAGCGCTGGCGCTACGGAAGGCGCTCCCGGTATTGGCTCAGCAGAATTTATTGTGGATATCACTTCAACGGGAGCTACTCTTGCTGCTAACAATCTCAAACTCCTTGAAGATGGGGTAATCCTGAAAAGTGAAGCTGTCTTGATGGCTTGTCTTGTGGCATCATGGAGTACGCCGACTCTGACCGCTGCCGCCGAAGTTTTAGCCATGATAATGGCACGTAAGCGGGCTGCCAGTATGGTCGAAGTGCGATTTGTTCACAAAGGTGTGGATGTCGGCTTCTTATCATCCCTGACAGAGCGTTTTGGGGTCATGACGTCTTTTCCCCGAGAGGGCACAGCACAGGATGTAGTGATAGTTTATTGTCCTCGTGAGCAACTCCACCCATTAGTAGCGTGGCTACAGAAGGATGGGAGCCAAACTGTTACAGCATCGTTTCCTGATTATATTTTTACTGCAGATAATGAGGGGTATGACCGCCTTCTCGCTCGTCTTAACGGCTGAAACAAAAAACCACTGCCCAGTCAATGATTAGCGGTGGTTTATGTTTTTAGGTACTTCGGTTTCGTGTACAAGAAACTCACTAATATCTAATCTGAAATCCGACCGCTAATAATTTAGAGAAATAAAGGGGCGACGCTTATAAAACGCCGCCCCGAAAATTAATCTGGCTTTTGATGCCGAGTTTACATCATACCGCCCATATCCGGCATGCCACCGCCGCCCATCGGAGGGGCTTTGGGCTCTGGCTTATCGGCTACCATGGCCTCGGTGGAGATCATCAGACCGGCAACAGAGGCCGCATTTTGCAAAGATATGCGGACTACTTTTGTCGGGTCAATGATGCCTTTTTGCACCATGTCCACATAAGTTTCTTTTTGTGCGTCAAACCCAAAAGAGGCATCTTTGCCATCAAGGATTTTGCCGACAATGATAGAGCCTTCCAGACCGGCGTTTTCGGCAATCTGCCGAACCGGAGCCTGCAAGGCGCGAAGCACAATGTTGATGCCTGACTGAATATCAGGGTTTTTATCACTCAAGCGCTTGACGGCTTTTGTGCAGAGCAACAGCGCTGTGCCGCCGCCCGGTACTATGCCCGCCTCAACAGCAGCCCGTGTTGCGTTGAGAGCGTCGTCTACGCGGTCTTTGCGTTCTTTGACTTCCACCTCAGTAGCACCGCCAACCTTTATGACAGCTACGCCACCTGCTAGTTTGGCAACACGCTCTTGAAGTTTTTCCCGATCATAATCGGAGGATGTTTCCTCAATCTGACCTCTTATCTGACCAACGCGGGCTTCAATGTCCTTTTTGCTTCCGCTACCACCTACGATGGTTGTGTCGTCCTTGGTAATGCGGATGCGTTTGGCGCTACCAAGCATGGCCTGAGTTACATTCTCCAGTTTTATACCGAGGTCTTCGGAAACAAGCTGTCCGCCTGTTAAAACGGCGATGTCTTCAAGCATGGCCTTACGACGATCGCCAAAACCCGGTGCTTTGACCGCAGCGATTTTCATCCCCCCGCGCAATTTGTTGACCACAAGAGTAGCTAACGCTTCGCCCTCAATGTCTTCAGCGATGATCAGCAACGCACGACCCGCCTGCACCACCGATTCAAGAACCGGTAGCATAGACTGCAAATTAGATAGTTTTTTCTCGTGCAACAGGATAAGCGGATCATCCAACTCGGCTACCATCTTCTCAGCGTTGGTGATGAAGTAAGGCGACAGATAACCACGGTCAAATTGCATACCTTCTACAACATCCAACTCGCTCTCAAGGCTTTTGGCTTCTTCAACCGTAATCACGCCTTCGTTGCCCACTTTATCCACGGCTTTGGAAATCATTTCACCGATCTCCCGTTCGCCGTTAGAGGAAATAGTGCCTACTTGTGTGATTTCCGCCGGAGATTTAATTTTTTTGGAGCGTTTTTCCAAATCTTCAATGGCAACCTTAACGGCTATATCCACACCGCGGCGAATATCCATAGGGTTCATTCCCGCCGCTACTGCCTTGGCACCCTCACGGGCTATAGATTGAGCAAGAACGGTCGCCGTTGTGGTGCCATCCCCGGCTTCGTCATTGGTTCGAGACGCCACTTCGCGCACCATCTGCGCGCCCATGTTCTCAAACTTGTCTTCCAACTCAATTTCCTTGGCTACCGTGACGCCATCTTTGGTTGTCCGGGGGGAACCAAATGATTTATCAATCACAACATTACGGCCCTTAGGACCAAGGGTGACGCGTACCGCATCGGCTAATACGTCTACGCCATGCAGCATGCTTTCACGAGCTTCGGCGCTGAATTTCACTTCTTTTGGCATTTTATCCTCTCCAAAATATTCAAATGTTTACTGGCATGTTTCATCACGCCTGATGTTTAACGGGTAGGGCAGGAGTCAAGATGGCTTACGCAGCTCTTTTGCCTTTTCTACCTTTGCCTGTCCCCTCAACAATACCCATGATGTCGCTTTCTTTCATGATAAGAAGGTCGTCTCCATCAAGGGTAATTTCAGTGCCGGACCATTTGCCGAACAAAATACGATCACCGGCTTTTACATCTAAGGCGTGCGTCTTACCGTCATCGCCTGTGATGCCCGGCCCAACAGATACCACAAGGCCCTCTGATGGTTTTTCTTGCGCTGTATCAGGAATAATAATACCGCCAGCGGTCATAGTTTCTTCCTCTACGCGCCGAACCAGAACACGGTCGTGCAACGGACGAAATTTCATAATTGAATCCTCCTTCTCTATGGTGGATAAGTGAACCCCGTAGGCAATATCCGAAAAGCCGCCTTCTGTTGTGCCTTAATCTACTTTGTCTTATCGTCATATCCTGCAAGGGATAAGTATCTGAATTAAGACAAAAGAGCGGGTGAACAGGGTAGAAGACCTCGTCTTGCTGTAGGGGCTAAAGTTTGACGATCGCTGTTAGCGCTCACCGAAGGGGAGTGCTAACAGCCTCGCGGGGATACATAGGCATCCGGTGAATGTCTGTCAAGGCCTACAGGGAAAAAAGGTGAAAAAAGGAGAAAAGGGGGCAGGAAATGGCGAGAGAAAAAGAGAAGATAGTGAATAAAAGTCAGAAAAATACTCAATTTTTCAATAAGCCTATAGGAGAGGCTTTGATAAGCCAGTCCGGGTCGCGTTTTGCTTTGCCCACACCAGTGTTAGTGTTGGATTATGATATTTTTACCGCCAATGTGAAGCGGATGGCAAGGGTGTGTGGGGAAAAAGGCATGGCGCTGCGGCCCCATGCCAAAACACATAAATCGGCTACCATTGCGAAAATTCAGATAGAGGCTGGGGCGGTTGGGGTGTGTTGTGCCAAGATAGGGGAGGCTGAGGCACTGGCGGCCCAGGGCGTTGATGGCATACTGATTACTTCGCCGGTGGCCTCGGAGCAGGCTATCAGGCGGATCGTAGCACTCAACGGGCTGCTTGAGGAGTTGACTGTGGTGGTAGACCATGTTGCAACCGCCGAGGCTTTGGCACTGGCGGCCTCTCAGGGGGGCTTGCGGGTCTTGATTGATTTAGATGTGGGGTTGCACCGTACAGGGGTAGCCCCTGGGCCTGTAGCTCTTGATTTATTAGCAAGAATATCAACGTTGCCATCTCTTGCGTTTCTTGGATTTCAGGCTTATGCAGGCCACCTTATGCATGTGGAGGATTTCACCGAGCGACGCACTCACGCTCTGAAAGTATTAGCGCAAGTGGTGGAGATGCGAGATGCGGCTCGCTCAGCGGGCCATGAGTGCACCATTCTTTCCGGTGGGGGTACGGGAACCTATGACATTGATGTGGAGGCAGGCGTGTTCACAGAACTTCAAGCCGGATCTTATATTTTCATGGATGGGCAGTATGGTGCTGTAAAAGATGCAGAGGCTGCGGGATTGCCTTTTGGCGTAGCGCTGATGGTGCAGATGAGTGTCGTTTCTTCCAATACGGCGGGGTTGGCTACAACGGATGCGGGGTATAAATCATTTTCCGCCGATGCCGATGCCCCGCGTCTTCTCTCTGGCGTGCCGGAGGGTACGAAATACTTTTTCTTCGGTGATGAACATGGTGGTTTGAAACTACCGTCCGGCGTTAATGGCCTAACGCCGGGCCATATGGCTTCTGCCATCACGCCTCATTGTGATCCTACCGTTAATCTTTATGACTATTACCACGTTGTGCGTGGCGACACGCTGATAGACATCTGGCCTATTGAGGCCAGAGGACGCTCCTACTGAGGTTGTGTCTCTAATATCCGTTGCAAGGCGCTTGCCTTGACGGCTAATTTGCCATCATCAAGGGTAAGCAACGTCTCTATGAACAACTGGCTGCGGCTTTGGTTGATAATTTTAGATTCACACAAAAGACGTCCACTTAGCACAGGGCGAAAAAATATAACTCGTAAATCTTGCGTTGTGAAATCTTGATTGTCCTTTAACACCGTCATGGCTGTGGTAGCGCTGATATAATCCGCCAGCGCTGACAGATAACCGCCAAACACCACGGTTGGATTCTTATAGCGTTCATCCACCATCCAATCATATGTAACATGACCCGGCGCTTTGATGGCAATTTGCCCCGCACCAAAATTAAGAGTGTGAATATGAGGAGGGGCCTTGCTGACATCACCTGCCGCAAGGTGTTTCACAATACTAGACCAACGAGGCATAGCGTTTTAGGCCCGAGGGGTTTTATTCATCAATGCCAGCACCTGTGACGCCACCATCAATAACCATCTTTTGACCGGTCATAAAAGCTCCTGCGGGACTTGCCAGAAATACAGCTGCACCGGCAATTTCATCAGGCATCCCGATGCGCTTAAGCGGTGCGTTAGCCGTTGAGCGCCTAAGGATGTCTGGATTATCCCACAAGGCCTTGGCAAAATACGTCTTAATAAGGCCCGGGGCGATGCAGTTCACGCGGATGTTGTCTCCTCCATATTCTGTTGCCAGATTGCGGGCCAGTTGAAAATCAGCCGCCTTGGAAATACAGTATGCACCAATAATGGGCGAGCCACGCAAGCCTCCAATGGAGGAAATGATAATAATTGACCCATCTTTGCGTTCTGTCATCTGCGGTAATACCATGTGACACAGCCAATGATTGGAGCGCACATTGGACCCCATAATGCGGTCAAAGGCTTCATCGGGAATATCTTTTGACGGACCAAAATATGGATTAACGGCCGCATTGCACACCAGAGTGTCAATCCGTCCCCATGTGTTCATGGTTTTGTCTACCAGAGCTTGCAATTGCTCCTTGTGTGCAATGTTGCACGGAATAGCAATGGCTTGTTCTGGGTGATTCTCATTGATTTCTGCTGCTATCTTGTCGCAAGCGTCAGCCTTGCGGCTGGAGACAACAACCTTCGCGCCATGCTCCGCCATGCGTTTAACAATGGCCTCGCCAATACCTTTCGTAGAACCTGTCACCAGCGCAACTTTGCCGGTTAAGTCAAAAAGCGTCATGAGTTACCCCTCTCCTATCTTATTTGCTCATTCATTCATGCTAGATGTTTTCACAGAAGACCTCTCTTGACAACACCCCTCTCCGGGAGAAGGAAGCAGGAACTTGACGAAAGTAGCCGAGACGGTTAGAGCCGGTTATGGCTGAATATCCATCAAAGAGTTTCAGGTCGCCGTCTATCTCTCTGTTGGCGGGGTTGGCAGGGCTGGTAGGTCGCTACGAGGCCTTGTTGTGTGATGTGTGGGGTGTTGTCCACAATGGCGTACGGATCTGGCCTGAAGCGCTGGAGGCGCTTATCCGGTTTCGTGCGGGAGGAGGTGTTGTGTTATTGCTTTCCAATGCGCCGCGCCCGGGGGAGGAAGTCAGGGCGCAGCTCGTAGCCATGGGATTTCCCAACGAGGCCATAGATGGCTTGCTTACGTCAGGAGATGCAGTGCGGGTGGCTTTGGAAAAACAACTTTATGGTCCTGTGTTTTGGCATATAGGTCCGGCGCGTGATGTACCTCTCATGGCTGGGCTACCCTTCCGTCAAGCAGCAACGTCGGAGGAGGCCAGCTTTATTGTGTGTAGCGGGCTTTATGACGACACCAAAGAGACACCTGATGACTATAAGGCGTCTTTTGGGCCTCTCATTAAGCGCGATATACCCATGGTGTGCGCTAATCCTGATTTAATTGTGGAGCGTGGTGACGAGATAATCTATTGTGCCGGAGCGCTGGCGGCTCTCTATGAGACTATGGGCGGACGGGTGATATATTTTGGCAAGCCCCATGCGCCAATCTATGAAACTGCCCTTGCAAGGGTCGCCTATCTGGCCGGAGCACGAGGGTTGGCAGCACCTGATAAAACGCGAGTGCTCGCGGTGGGAGATGGTATGATAACCGATATGCGCGGAGCACATGCTCAAGGATTGGATGCTCTTTTTATCACTGGTGGCATATTAGCTGATGAACTGGGCGAAACACCCCTGACCCCAGACCCGCAGCGTCTTGCTGACTTATGCGCTCAGGAAGGGGTGCAACCTATCGGCGCTTTGGCTCGCCTTGTTTGGTGATGCCTAATTTTACAGCGTAGGGATTATGAAAATCATCCGCCACTTTGATACTGTAGCGCCCGACCTGAAGGGGGCTTGTTTTGCGCTAGGCAATTTTGACGGCGTTCATCGGGGGCATTGCGCAGTTATTCGTGAGGCTGCTACAGCCGCCCGCTCGCGCAGCGTTCCTCTTGGGGTGTTGGTGTTTGAGCCTCATCCACGGCGCTATTTTAAGCCTGACGAACCATTCTTTCAGCTGACACCATTTCGGGTGCGTACTCATCTGTTAAAACAACTCGGCGTGGATATACTGGCCGCCCTGCCGTTTGACCACTCCATGGCAACCCGCAGTGCTGAATCTTTTGTGTGCGATGTATTAAGCAATGGTCTTGGTGCGTCTCATGCAGCGGTGGGGTATGATTTTGCATTTGGTCAGGGGCGTGATGGGGATAGCGCGGCTCTTGAGAAGCTCGGCAAGCAATACGGGTTTTCGGTTAGCGTGTGCAAACCGGTTAGCGTGAACGGAATGGCGTATTCATCAACGCGCATCCGGGTCGCTCTGCAAGAAGGCAGGCCTGAAGAGGCCGCTCGTCTTTTGGGCCGCTGGTGGCGCATAGAAGGGCGCGTCATTAAAGGTGATCAGCGTGGCCGCACATTAGGGTTTCCCACCGCCAATGTATCTCTGGAGGGGTATGTAGAGCCGGCTCACGGTGTTTATGCGGTGCAGGTTGATATTATGGACGGCCCCCATAAAGGACGACAGGTAGGTGTTGCTAATCTGGGGCGGCGGCCCACTTTTAACAAAGATCAAACCATGCTGGAGGTTCATCTGTTTGATTGGGATGCGGACATATACGGAGCGCATCTCTCTGTAGCCTTTGCTGGCCTTTTGAGGCCGGAGCGCAAGTTTGATGGTCTGGAGAGTCTCAAGGCGCAAATCGCTGAGGATAGCATCAAAGCACGTGCTCTCATGGGCGGTATGGCTGATGAAGAGACACTATTTGGCGCGTTTGATCTGTAACTTGGTCTGTAACAAAGATCGGGTGTGTGTTAAACCTTGTCCGCTATGGCTACTTCATCTGGAACGAACTCTGATAAATCTCACTCCTCTGGAGAGAGCGACGGCGATTATCGCGATACATTGTTTCTGCCACGCACTGATTTTCCTATGAAGGCGGGGCTTACGCGCAGGGAGCCGGAACTTTTAGCACGCTGGCAAGCCATGGGCCTGCATCAGAAAATGCGTAAAGCCACAAAAGGACGAGACAAATATATTCTCCATGATGGACCGCCTTACGCCAATGGTAACCTTCATTTGGGTCATGCCCTCAATAAGATATTGAAAGATTCAGTTGTGCGCTCTCGTCAGATGATGGGTTATGATGCGGTTTATGTGCCCGGGTGGGATTGTCATGGTCTTCCTATTGAATGGAAAATAGAAGAGCAATACCGCGCTCAGGGAAAAAACAAAGACGATGCACCGGTGTTAGATTTTCGCGCTGAATGTAGAGCCTTCGCCGAACATTGGATTGAGGTTCAAAAAGAAGAATTTCAACGTCTTGGCATAGAAGGTGAGTGGGAGAACCCCTACACCACCATGTCTGCTGACGCCGAAGGGCGCATCATTTGTGAATTACATAGGTTTATCGCCAACGGTTTGCTCTACCGTGGTTCGCAACCGGTTATGTGGTCTGTTGTTGAAAAAACCGCCCTTGCTGAGGCAGAGGTGGAATATCATGATTATGTGTCTGATACGATTTGGGTGAAATTTCCGCTTGTTGTTGACGGTGGGTCGGGTCTTGCTGAAAACTCTTTACGCTCCAGTGCTATCATTTGGACAACAACGCCGTGGACGATACCTGGCAATCGTGCCATCGCTTTTTCCGACACCATGGACTATGGCCTGTACGCTATCAAAAGTTTGTCGTCTGATAGCAAAGCGCAAGCAGAGGTGGGAGAGCAGGTTGTGGTGGCCATGTCACGTGCGGATATTTTGGCTGAGACCGCCGATGTTGAGTTGTCTTTGGTAAGAAAGGTTGAATCTTTTGAGTTGGCGCAATGTCGGTGTGCGCATCCTCTGCGGGAGGCAGGGTTGGGGGGATATGATTTTGATGTGCCTCTCTTGGCTGCTGCTCATGTAACAGATGATACCGGAACGGGGTTTGTTCATACCGCCCCGGGTCATGGTAGAGAGGATTTTGAACTCTGGATGGCCAGTGGTGCACTTTTAGACTCGTGGGGTGTATCGCGAACTATTCCCGCCACCGTAGATGCCGAAGGTTGTTTTACAAAAGATGCCCCTGGGTTTGAAGGAATGTGCATTTTTACGGCAGAAGGTGAAAAGGGCGATGCCAATAAAAACGTAACAATAGCCTTGCATGAGGCCGGTTGCTTGTTGGCACGGGGCCGGCTGCGTCATCAATATCCTCATTCCTGGCGCTCCAAAAAGCCGATCATTTTCCGTAACACACCGCAATGGTTTATCGCCATGGACAAACCGTTTTCGCCACAGCCTGATATGCCCGCTAAAACGCTACGCGAGTATGCTCTCGAGGCTATTGAGGCTACGGCCTTTACACCGGAGACAGGACGTGCACGACTCTTAGCTATGGTTAAGAGCCGTCCCGATTGGGTGATTTCCCGGCAGCGAAGCTGGGGGGTTCCAATTGCAGTTTTTGTTCACCGCGAGACAGCACAAGTGCTCGCTCATGAGGGTGTTAATCAACGCATTGCGGAGGCTTTTAAACAAGAAGGCGCTGATGTGTGGTTTAAGCCTGATGTCCGTGCGCGCTTTCTTGGTGGTCTGGATGATGTGAACCCTGACGAATGGGAGCAGGTGATAGATATTCTTGATGTGTGGTTTGAGAGCGGATGCACTCATAATTTTGTTTTGGAGCATCGCCCGGATCTTGCATGGCCTGCCAATCTTTATCTGGAAGGCTCGGATCAGCATCGCGGTTGGTTTCAATCTTCATTGTTGGAGTCGTGTGCTACCAGAGGTCATGCGCCCTATGATGGCGTACTCACCCATGGCTTTTTTGTGGATGAAGAAGGTCGCAAGATGTCTAAATCGCAGGGCGATGCGCTGGCGCCACAAAAAATAATCGATCAGCATGGCGCCGACATTCTCCGCTTGTGGGTGGTGAATGCCGATTATAGCGAGGACATGCGCATCAGCCAGAAAATAGTTAAGTCCAACGTTGATGCCTACCGAAAAATACGAAATTGTTTTCGCTTCTTGTTGGGTAATCTTGCCGATTTTGATGGCACACACACCATGTCCGTTTCTGGTATGCCCTCCCTTGAGCGGTGGGTCCTGCACCGTCTGGCCGAATTGGACCAGAGTGTGCGCGGCAATTATAAGTACTTTGATTTCAAACGTGTCATTCAAGCCGTTTTCAACTTTATAACGTTGGATTTATCGTCGTTCTATTTTGATATCCGTAAAGATGCTCTATATTGCGACGAGATGAGTGCGCCTCACCGTCAGGCATGCCAGATAGTACTGAACGAGGTTTTTCATTGCCTAACGGCGTGGCTTGCACCTTTGTTGTGTTTTACGGCAGAGGAAGTGTGGCTTGCACGTTTCCCTGATGACAAGGGCTCAGTTCATCTGCGTAAATTTCCTGATATACCGGCAGACTGGTTTGATAAGAGTAATACTCTGGTAGAACAATGGCACAGAGTACGAACAGTGCGGCGGGTTGTCACAAACGCTCTTGAAATTGAACGGCGGGAGAAACGTATAGGCTCAAGCTTGGAGGCCGCACCGGAAATTTACGTAAGCGATGTGCAGGATGCAGAAGCTATAGCGGGTCTTGATATGGCTGAGATTTGTATTACATCGTCCGTTAGCCTTAAACGGGCTTCCCCTCCAGCGAATGCGTTCAGGTTGGAGGAGGACGATACCATGGCCGTTGTTCCCCTTAAAGCATCTGGTGAAAAATGCGCCCGGTGTTGGAAATATCTGACGGACGTAGGGGACAACAAAAGCCACCCGGATTTATGTGGTCGTTGCATTGGTGTTGTCAGTTCAGATAACGGGTGACAAAGTGATAGTCATAAACCGGATGTGGGGGCCTGCAAGTCCAACAGGATTTTTAATTGCAAGTCTCGGTTTTGTCACAGACTGGCTCTCAAAATACTGGCTACTCTCTGTGTTGCAAAGCAAACCAATAGGCACACGTATCACTATTACTCCCTTCATGGATGTGGTTCTGGTATGGAATACCGGTGTTAGCTACGGCCTGTTTACCAACAATAGCGAGGTGGGGCGATGGTTTTTGATCATCCTCATTGTGGCCATCATAGCGGTTGTTATTGTATGGCTGGCGCGAGTTCAGGGGTGGTTGCTGGCTTTGGCATTGGGTTTAATTATTGGAGGGGCTTTGGGTAATCTGTATGATCGGCTGGTTTATGGTGCGGTGGCTGATTTCTTTAGTTTGCATGCATGGGGCTATTATTGGTATGTGTTCAATCTGGCTGATGTTTGGATTGTAGTTGGGGCCGCTCTTATGGTATGGAACAGTGTCAGGTTGTTTTCTGCCGGTGAGAATCAGAATTAAAAATATGAGAAAAAAGTCATGAAATCTATTCAATACCCTTTGCCTTATCCTTTGTCATTGTGGCAGGCAGAATCAGGTAAGACCGCCTATGCCATAGCCATATTGGCAAGTTTTGCGCTGGTACTAGCAGGGTGCGGGGGAGGAGATAGCCTGTTAGGATACAGCAAGAACGCTCCCGACGAATTTTCCGTGACCACTTATAATCCTCTTGTTTTACCTCCGGATTATAATTTACGCCCCCCAAAAACTAAAACAGAAAATGGTGGGAATGGAACTGGGGCCGGAACTGACGAAAGTGAGACAGGTGCCACAAACAATGAAGTACCGATAGTACGGCCTACCTCTAAAGCACCTGCCAGCAAAGGAGAGTTAGCGTTGTTGAAGCAGGTTAAGGCTTCTACGCTCACCCCCACTCCCGAACCGGCTCCGTAAGTCTCTACTCCCTCTGAAAACAAGAAAGAGATGAGGTTGCTGAAACGCCTAAACTTAAAAGAGCCAATCCTTCTCAGCGATGGCACTGGCGGTTAAAAAATAACGTGATACTAGGATTTCTGATCTTATGGAGAAAATAATCTTCATTTTTGTTTAAGGGGCCGCAAGTCATAAATAAATTAAGTGTCACTCCAGCACTAATGCGTAATACCGAACGCACTCCATAGATAAATACAACGATGACTTCTCGCCATAGCCGCTTCTGGATAAATCTTGCTGCCTTATCGGGTCTCGCCATGGGGGGGCTTGGCTGTGGGGCAGTGCAGAATACTCAGCCCTACGCCAGGTCTCATGACGGTTCTATGCCAGAGGTGCAAAACTTCACGCTGGACAATGGCATGTATGTCATTGTCATCCCCGACCATCGCGCACCGGTTGTAACCCACATGATCTGGTATCGTGTTGGGGCTGCCGATGAGCCATCTGGCCAATCAGGAGTGGCACATTTTTTAGAACATTTGATGTTTAAAGGTACGGAAAAAACACCTCAATGGGAGTTCTCTAAAACCGTTGCTCGTCAGGGCGGTCAGGATAATGCGTTCACAGGACAAGATTTCACGGCTTATTTTCAGTTGATTGCCCGCGACCGTTTGCCTTTGGTTATGGACTTGGAAGCTGACAGAATGACCAACATCAACCCCACAGAGCGTGATGTGACTACAGAGCGTGATGTAGTGTTGGAGGAACGCCGGGGCCAACTGACAGATCGTCCTTTGACTTTATTGGGTGCAAAAATGCAAGCGGCTCTCTACGGAGACCACCCTTACGGCATTCCTGTTATAGGTTTTACTGAAGAAACGGCAGCCCTTACCCGTGATGATGTGTTATCTTTTTATGAAATTTTTTACGCACCGAATAATGCGGCATTGGTTATAGCGGGTGATGTGACCGTTGATGAAGTGCGTGCGCTGGCGATGCGTTATTATGGTCCTATTCCGGCGCATAAAGGGATCCCCCTGCGTGAGAGAGGGGATATCGCAGAACTCAGTAAGCCAGTGCATATTGTTCACCGCGACCGGCGGGTTAAACAACCCTCATTGCAACGCATATATCTGGCAGACAGTTACAACAGCGCAGGCTTGCCTCAAGCGACAGCCATTGACATGCTAGTTGATATTTTGGGTGGAGGCACAACAGCGCGTTTATATCAGGCGTTGGTGGTAGATAAAGAACTTGCCGTTGACGCGGGGGCGTGGTCTGTCACTGAGGTTGAAGATAGAGGGCGGATTGGCTTTTATGCTACTCCCCGTGAGGGCATAAGTCTTGAGCGGCTGGAAACGGCTCTTGATGAAGAAATTAATCGGCTGCGCACTGAGGGCGTTAGACAAGAAGAGGTGGAGCGCGCCCAACGTCGTATTGTTGCGCAACAGGTTTATGCGCGGGACAATCAACAGGATAGAGCGCATACTTATGGTATCGCATGGGCAACCGGCACATCTCCGGAAGAGATGATGAGATGGCCTGAAGTAGCCCGCACGATAACGGCGGATAAGGTGACCGAGGCAGCACGGCGTTATTTTAACCCTCAACAGGCGGTTACCGGTTGGCTCATGCCGGAAGATGAAAGAGGGGGGCGGTGAGTCATGAGTATGGTCCCTCTAGTGTTTTTGAAACAGAGTGTAGTGACAGCGGCAGTACTTCTGTCATTGACGGGTACAGCGCATGCAGTAGATATTCAGCGCATAGTAAGTCCGGGTGGTATTGAAGCGTGGTTGGTGGAAGATTATAGCGTACCGCTTATTGCTTTGCGGGCTGCTTGGGACAGGGGATGGGTTGCAGACCCTTCTGATAAAGTGGGGTTGACTAATCTGGGAATTAATCTTTTGTGGGAAGGGGCGGGAGATTACGATGCAACAGAGTTTCAGGAACAAGTTGAAGGGTTGAACATTCGGCTTCGGGTTTCAGCCGGACGGGATAATATACAGGTGGGGTTGGAGATTTTGGTGGAAAATCAGAATGTAGCTTTTGGCTTGTTACGTCTGGCCTTAACGGACCCCCGCTTTGATGATGATGCTATTGGACGGGTGCGTGACCAAATCGTGACATCCATTAGGTGGGATGAGCAAAATCCGGGCCGCATTGCCAATCAGGAATGGTTTAAGGCTTACTTCGGGGATCACCCTTATGGCCGTGATGGACGAGGTACCGAGGAGAGTTTAGCGACTCTTCAAAAATTTGACCTCAAAGTATGGCATCAAGAGGCTTTAACGAGGGATAACTTATATGTGGTTGTGGTGGGCGCGATTGATGCAGATAGCCTCAAGCCGATTCTGGATGACGTTTTCGGGGGGTTACCTGCAACAGCACCTCCTCTCGCAGTGACAAACATAACCCACAGCGAGCCCCGAACGATTGTTGTGCCTCTTGATACCGCTCAGACGGCCATCACCTATGGTGCGTTGGGCCTTAAGCTGGATGATCCGGATTTTTTGGCGGCATTTGTGATGAACTACATTCTGGGGGATGCTGGTTTGTCGTCCAGACTTATAGAAGAATTACGTGAAAAACGTGGGATCGTTTATGAGGCGTATTCATATCTTTCGCCTTTTGATCAGGAGGGCGTTTTTATAGGGTTTATGGCAACGGAAAACGATAACGTATCTGAGGCTATGACCGTTGTGCGTGACGAACTCGCCCGCATTGCTGAGGAAGGTGTTAGTAAGGAAGAACTTAATGATGCCAAAACCTATCTTACGGGCGCTTATCCCTTGCGGTTTACCTCTAATATTGCCATAGCCGACCAACTTATCGGTATTAGGGTGGAAAATCTCGGCATTGATTATGTAGCCCGCCGCAATGATATGGTGAACGCTGTAAGCCTTGATGACATTCAACGGGCAGCACAGCGTATTCTGGGTTCGGGCGACTTGACGGTTGTTATGGTAGGCGCACCGGAAGGGGTTTCTGGTTCTACGCCATAACTTCAATTATTCACGTAAGGCCCTACCCGTGGTATGCTCTGACTCATGATACACTAAAAGTCAGAACGAAAGAGGGTCTTCTATGTCTGTTATTAAGCGCCTGTCTGAAGATGCCGTTAATCGTATCGCCGCCGGTGAAGTGGTGGAGCGCCCGGCAAGTGTGGTGCGAGAACTCACAGAAAATTCTCTGGATGCCGGTGCACGACAGATTGATATCACCATAGAAGAAGGTGGCCTGCAGGCCATCGTCATTGACGATGATGGTTGCGGTATGGATAAAGACGATCTCGCTTTATGTGTTGAGCGTCATGCAACGTCAAAATTGTCTATTGATGGTGGTCGCGATGACATTTTGAATATCCGCACGTTGGGATTTCGCGGTGAAGCGTTGCCCTCTATTGGGTCTGTAGCGCGGCTTGTTATCATCAGCTGCACTAGCCGGGAAGAGACAGCCTATAGTATCACGGTGGACAATGGTACGGCGCATTCTGCCCGGCCAGCAGCCGGTGGACGGGGGACTCACGTTGAGGTGCGGGATATTTTTCGTAACTTACCCGCCCGCCTTAAGTTTATGAAATCCACCCGCGCTGAGGCCGGGGCTATTGGCGATGTAGTGCGCCGTCTTGCTATGGCTCACAATGAGGTTGGTTTTAGGTTGATGTCCGGTGGACGGGCCATCGTGGATTGTCCTCCTGATGACAGTTCTGAAGAACGCCTCAGGCGCATCATGGGGGCTGAGTTTATGGATAACGCTCTACCGGTAGATGCCACCCGCGAGGGAATCCGGTTTAGCGGATATGCAGGACTGCCTACATATAATCGGGCCAATGCTCAAATGCAGTTTTTGTTTGTTAATGGGCGTCCTGTTCGTGACCGCTTGCTGGCGGGTGCTGTGCGGGGGGCATATGCTGATGTGCTGGCTCGCAATCGGCATCCGGCATTGGTTATGTTTCTCACCCTGCCACCCCATGAAGTGGACGTTAATGTGCATCCCACTAAGGCTGAGGTGCGGTTTCGTGTGCCCGCTGCGGTACGAGGGTTGGTGGTAAGTGCCTTGCATCATACGCTGGTAAGTGCTGGACATAAAGCCGCTACCAGTGTTAGTCAGGCAGCCGTTGGAGCTTTGCGGCAGGGCGGGGGTGTGCCTTATTCAGGTCATCGTGGTGGGAGGGCAAGGGGTGCGTCGCCTAATCTTATGGGGTTGGGTGAACAGGCCTCTGTTGGGGTGCCGGGTGGGGAGCAACAACCAAATTTTGGTATGTCTTCTGCTCCCGCTATGCCTGGCCTTGAGCGGGCAGATATTTATAGTGGTCGTGTTGAGGGTGATGGCGGAAATGAAGGAGTTAGCACACAAGAATTACCGGATGGTATGCCTTTAGGGGTTGCCAGAGCGCAGGTGCATGAGACGTATATTGTAGCGCAAACCCATGATGGCATTGTTATTGTTGACCAGCATGCAGCTCATGAAAGACTTGTTCATGAGCGCTTCAAGCATTCTCTTGCTGTGTCTGGTGTTGAGCGTCAGACATTATTAACACCGGAAGTGGTTGAGTTGGATGCCGCTGTGGTAGAGCAGTTGATGCAGCGGGCTGGTGAGCTAGCAGATCTGGGGTTAGTGATTGAACGGTTTGGGGAGGATGCCATTGTGGTGCGGGAGACGCCGGCTTTGTTGGGGCCGTGTGATGCTGCGGCTTTGGTACGTGATTTGGCCGACGATGTAGCGGAGTTAGGTGAGGCGTTGAGCTTAAAAGAACAGTTGGAGGAGATTTCAGGAACCATGGCTTGTCACGGCAGTGTGCGTGCAGGTCGTCGGTTGAGTGCTGATGAGATGAATGCTCTTCTGCGGGAGATGGAGGCAACGCCGTTGTCCGGTCAATGCAATCATGGTCGTCCTACGTATGTAGAGATGAAATTGGGCGACATTGAGCGCTTGTTTGGTAGGCGCTGATTTCATTAAGAAGGACGCATCAAAAGAAACTGCGTGGTGCCCTGCACTCGCCTGTCAATCAACTCAAACTCCGGCGGTGGGTCAAGAGCGACGTGGGCAGCCTCTTCCAGAACACACACGGCGTTTGGGCTAAGACACCCGCCTTTATGAATGGCACTCAATGCCCTATAACCAAGATTACGCCGCCAGGGAGGATCACAAAATACCAAATGGAATCCCTCAGTTGGGGCAATTCTGTCGGGGAGCGTTCTTAGGCGGCTCGCATCACGCCTTAGAACATGTGCACTATCAAGCAGAGATAAACGCGCAAGATTTTCTTCTATAAGAGAGCAGGCGGTTTTATCTTGCTCAACAAACAGAGCAAACGTCGCCCCGCGCGATAAAGCCTCAAGACCCAAAAGACCTGTACCTGCAAATAAATCCAGAACAGAACAGGGGGTAAAATCATCAATAAGCCCATGGGCTAAAACATTAAACAAACTCTCCCGCGCTTGGTCGCGGGTAGGCCGGATATGTTTCCCACGGGGAGCCTTTACCGGCCTGCCGGCAAGTCGTCCTCCGGTTAAGCGCATGAGTTTGAGGTAGCTTTCAAAACATCGCGCAGGGCGCGAGCGGGAACTATAGCAATCTCACCGGAAGCCAGACGCCCCAACTGGTAAGGCCCGTAAGATGCGCGAATAAGACGGTTAACCCGCAATCCCAAAGACTCCATCAAACGTTTTACTTCGCGGTTTTTGCCTTCGGCCAGATTAACTGTCAGCCATAAATTAGAACCTTGAGCACGGTCAAGACGCGCCTCAACGGAGCCAAACATAAAACCATCAATGTTCCCACCGTCCTTAAGGCTATCCAGCGCCTTTTGGGTGATAGATCCAAACGCCCGCACCCGGTAGCGTCGCATGAAGCCATTTGACGGGCGCTCCAGCGTTCGCGCCAACCCCCCATCATTGGTCAGGAGTAATAATCCTTCGGTGTTGATGTCAAGCCGGCCCACGGTCATCAGACGGGGTAGATCTTTGGGTAAAGCATCAAATACTGTCGGACGATTTTGAGGATCACGGTTGGTGGTCACAAGACCACGCGGCTTGTGATAACGCCACAAGCGGGTCGGCGGGGGCTCGGTCAAAGGGGTGCCATCAACTATTACCGCTTGATCAGGTGTGACAACCACCGCTGGAGAGGTGAGGATGACATTATCCACCGTGACCCGTCCTTCCATAATCCAGCGCTCGGCCTCACGTCTGGAGCACAATCCTGCCCGTGCCATGCGTCGGGCAATGCGTTCTCCATTTCGGGCTGTTTCAGGCGAGGTCATCCTGTGTTTTGACAGGGCACAGAAATCAGGTCAAGAGGCAGGGGATGCTTGATTTACCATCAGGATTTGAACAAGATAGGGTGATAACTCCATGAAACATTCTACTGCTCCCCATATTTTATCTCTGCCTGAGCCCATGGCGCGGGCGCTGGCCGAGGCGCAGGCTGCCGGTCTGCGGGGTGAAGTACCTGTTGGGGCCGCTGTGGTTGACGGACAGGGCAATATTATAGCGGCAGCGGGAAACAATCATCACCGGTTATATGATCCCACCGCTCATGCGGAAATACTGGCACTACGGGAGGCTGCACATTATTTAGGTTGCACCCGCCTTGATGGTTGCGATTTATACGTAAGTTTGGAACCATGCGCCATGTGTGCAGGGGCTATATCTTTGGCGCGTATTCGGCGGCTTTATTATGGGGCGGAGGATATCAAAGGGGGCGCTGTGGATAACGGTCCGCGTTTTTTTGAGCAAACAACCTGTCAACATGCGCCGGATGTTTATGGTGGTATAGGGGCGCAGGAGGCAGCCCACCTTTTGCGGAATTTCTTTGCTGGATTACGCGATAAATCCGGAGTTTCTAGACCAGACTCGCCTTGGCAGCCCCAGTAATGCTATAGTGCTAACGTTAGATTTTGTTGGAAGAGAATAACGAGCCGGAGGCCTCTCATGATTTTTGAGCATAACGAAAAAACCCGTGAACTGATTAGTCGGGTGCAGAGTTTCATGGATGAGCATATCTATCCGGCGGAGCCGGTATATGCTCAACAGATGGAAGCATTTGGCGATAATCGCTGGCAGGTGCCTCAGATACTTGAAGACTTGAAACCCAAAGCCAGAGCGGCGGGTTTGTGGAACTTGTTTCTGCCGGAATCATCTCTGGGCGGCGGCTTGACCAATATGGAATACGCACCCTTGTGTGAAATCATGGGGCATGTAGGGTTTGCTTCTGAAGTCTTTAACTGCTCGGCGCCTGATACCGGCAATATGGAAGTGCTGGAGCGTTACGGCAGTGAAGAGCATAAAAACCAATGGCTCAAACCTTTGCTGGAAGGAGAAATTCGTTCAGCCTTTTTGATGACAGAGCCGGGCGTTGCCTCCTCGGATGCCACCAACATCTGCACCCGCATTGAAAGAGATGGTGATGAGTATGTCATCAATGGGCGCAAATGGTGGTCGTCAGGTGTGGGTGATCCTCGATGCAAAATTGCCATTGTTATGGGCAAGACAGATCCTGATGCTCCACGGCACAAACAGCAATCTCAGATTTTGGTGCCTCTGGATGCCCCGGGCGTTGAGATTGTGCGTATGTTGCCGGTGTTTGGTTATGATGATGCACCCCACGGTCATGCGGAGGTTATACTGAACAATGTACGCGTACCGGCCTCTAATCTTATTTTGGGCGAAGGTCGTGGTTTTGAAATTGCCCAAGGGCGTCTTGGGCCTGGCCGCATTCACCATTGCATGCGCACTATTGGTGTTACCGAGAGGGCGCTGGAGAAAATGTGTCACCGGCTTCTAACCCGTGAAGCGTTTGGTAAAAAAATCTCCGAGCATTCTGTCTGGGAGCAACGTGTGGCAGAAGCCCGTATTGATATTGAAATGACGAGGCTTCTAACCCTCAAGGCAGCCTACATGATGGATACGGTGGGCAACAAAGTAGCGCGTGCCGAGATTGCCATGATTAAGGTGGCGGCCCCTCGTGTTGCTCTTAAGGTGATTGATGATGCTATTCAGGCCTTCGGCGGAGCAGGGGTTACAAGCGACCCGGGCTTGGCGCGGTCTTATGCCTCTATGCGCACACTGCGTTTAGCGGATGGTCCGGATGAAGTCCATTGCCGCACCATTGCACGGTTGGAATATGCCAAGCACGCCAATCCGGGCCCCGATGAGAGGCGCGCGGCGGCTGAGTAACAGGATAGCCATCTAAGGAGCGCATTTGGTGGCACTCCTGTTAAGTTGTGCTAACCGGGGAAAGTTTCAAAAGCGGGAACACCCTCCGGCAGGACGTGAAAGTCTTGCTTGTCTTTGGTGTAAATAACCGCCTGAGGGCCTTCGAAGACGGCGGGGTTATCCAGAGAGCCTATTTTCAGCAAGACAACACCCGGCACTCCGGGGGCTAGAGAGGCAAGAGGAGTTCCGCACTCGCCGCAAAACTCACGGGTTACCGGATTTTCCAGATCTGACCGGGAGAATGTCTTAGGCGTTCCTTGGGTGTATTCAAAACCACTCTCCGGAATACCCATAGTGAAATTATGTGCACCACCTGCAATGTGCTGACATTCCCGACAATTACACTGAATTTTCATGGCTGGCTCGCCCGTGATTTTATAGCGCACCGCGCCACAATAGCATCCACCTGTTTCGTTCATAATGAGTCTCCTTTACAAAAGTGCCACAAGGGCATGGTGAGGTGATATTAGTCGTCAATAGCCGCATACGCCAGTTGCTGAAGTTGGGGCCTCAGAGGGTAATAGTCAGACGGCATGAACTGGGTCATCAGAATGGCGATGAGTTCTTCCTCCGGGTCTATCCAAAAATAAGTACTGGCTGCCCCACCCCAGGAATACATGCCGGGAGAGCCGGGCATACGGGCGTCTGACGGGTCCATGACCACCGAGAAGCCAAGGCCGAAACCGGTTCCCTCAAAACGGTTTTCGGTAAACGATCCTATGCCAATGTCTTGCAGGGTGGCGCCATTGGGCAGGTGATTGGCAGTCATGAGTTCCACCGTTTTGCGAGAGATTAAGCGTGTGTCGTCCAGCGTGCCGCCGTTTAGCATCATCTGGCAGAAGCGGTAATAATCCGTGATAGTGGAGACTAGCCCCCCACCGCCGGATAAAAACTTGCGAGGGTGAGCGTAGGGGCTTTCTGTGCTGCCGGGGTCTACGGTGCGGAGCTTTTTGTTTTTTGGGTCACGCTCATAATTGGAGGCAAATCGGGAGAGTTTATCCTCCGGCACCATAAAGCCGGTATCGTTCATGTTGAGGGGGTTAAAGATTCGGGTAGAGAAAAATTCGTCCAGCGTCTGTCCTGAGAGGACCTCTACGAGACGGCCGCACATATCTGTGGCGATGGAGTAATTCCAGTGGGTTCCCGGTTGAAACATGAGGGGGATTTCGGTCACGCGTTCAGCCATTTCGCCGGATGTCATATCGGGGTTGGCGCTGGTTATTCCGTTACGGCGGTAGAGTCTGTCAACGGGATGCCAGTTCATGAAGTCATACGTTAGACCGGAGGTATGGGTCATGAGGTCCAGGATGGTTATTTCGCGCAAGGCGGGCTCGGTTGCGTGAATCATGTTAGTTCCGCTTTTCCAGACGCGGCAGTTGGCAAAGGACGGAATGTATCGGGAGACGGGGTGTTCCAGTAGAAAGCGTCCTTCTTCAAACAGCATCATCAGGGCGAGGGAGGTGATGGGCTTGGTCATGGAATAAATGCGGAAGATAGTATCCGGCTTTATAGGATCGGTTGTTGTTGTGTCTTTGACACCTTGGCATGAGAGGTGAGCGACTTGTTCATCGCGGGCGATGAGGATAGACAGGCCGGCGAGTTTGCCTTTATTTATATAATTACTGAAGAATTGAGGGATGCGGTCAAGGCGTTCGGCTGAGAGTCCGGTTTCTTCCGGGCTTGCGGTTTGTTCTGCGAGTAGCGTTACGGTGCTCATGATATCTCTCTCTCCTGTATGTTATGGGCATCATAGCCCGCCTTTAGGGCTTTCGCATCTTTTTTGTGGGGAGTAATGAGTATGTGGAGGTGTAAGTGCCCTCCGGCGGTGTTTCTGCCACTCTGAAATCTCACTCGGCGCAAAAATACTGACCTGCGGTGTAGACATCATTACCGCTCAGCATCATACTAGAAACAATCAAAAAAACAAAAAGAAGAAGTCAGCATGACGATCTCCCCGCAACAAAAACCTCTTAACTCCGGCTTCGGCCCGAAATCCGAACCGGAAGATATTCTGGCCAATGTAGACCTCAGCGGAAAAAATGTACTCGTAACCGGCGGATACTCCGGTATCGGCTTTGAGGCCGTCAAAGCGCTTGTGGGTGCAGGCGCTCATGTCACCGTTCCCGCACGAGATAAAACACGTGCCGTAAAAACCCTTCAGGGCATTCTCCCTGCTGACGACATCCCCGAAATGGATCTTAGCGATCTTACATCCGTTGATCGCTTTACAAAAGAATTTGCCGAAAACTGTGGAGCCCTTCACCTCATCATCGCTAATGCCGGTGTTATGGCGTGCCCAGAACAAAAAACTGCGCAAGGGTTAGAATATCAACTTGGTGTCAATCACTTCGGTCACTTCGTCATGATAACCGGCCTTCTTGATAACTTAATCGCGGCCGAGGGAGCACGGGTGGTTAACCTCTCATCCATTGCTCATCGCGTAAGCGGTATGATTTTTGACGACATGCAATTCTCCAGCAACAAATACGAAAAATGGACTGCATACGGACAATCAAAGACCGCGCAATCCCTTATGGCAGTCCATATGGACAAACTATATCAAGACCAACATATCAGATGCTTCAGCGTGCACCCGGGTGGAATCTTCACGCCTCTACAACGGCATCTGCAAAACGAAGAAATGGTCACACTCGGCTGGACAAAAGAAGATGGTTCTCCAACCGACCTCGCCGCTCAATTCTTCAAAACCCCTACACAGGGCTGCACAACAAGTCTGTTTTGTGCAACTTCAGGTCAGTTGGACAATATGGGTGGTGTTTATTGCGAAGATGCCGATATTGCTAAGCAGGTTCCTGCCGATGACCAGTCTCCCATGGGGGTGCGTCCATGGGCCGTTGACCGGAACGATGCAGAGCGCCTATGGGCGGAAACTGAAAAGACTCTGGCCACCCTGTAATGCTCTAATCTTTGGAGTAGGGCATTGTCTCCATGCGGTTGTGAATCATAAGGGCGAATGCATAAAGACGCGCCACCTCTTTTAAACGGTCAAACCTCCCCGAGGCTCCCCCATGGCCCGCACCCATATTCATGTGCAGCAGGGTAAGACCATTATCGCTGCGCGCGGCACGTAAGCGCGCTACCCATTTGGCAGGTTCCCAATAACACACACGCGGGTCTGTTAGGCCACCGGTTGCAAAAATATGCGGATAGGCCTGTTTCTCTACATTATCCACCGGCGAATATGATGCAATCACCTCATACGCTACTTTATCTGTTATGGGATTACCCCACTCAGGCCATTCCGGTGGGGTAAGGGGTAGTGTTTCATCGAGCATGGTGGTGAGCACATCCACAAATGGCACCTCCGCAATAATGCCGCAAAAAAGATGCGGTGCACGATTGGCAACCGCTCCCATTAACAGCCCGCCGGCACTGCCTCCGTGGGCGGTTAGGGCACCCTCGCGGGTTAGACCTTCGCTTACCAAATGATGCGCTACCGCAATAAAGTCTCTAAATGTGTTGGTTTTCTTGTTCCCCCGCCCCTCCATATACCAGTGATACCCTCGCTCCATACCACCACGAATATGCGCTATGGCATAAATGAAACCACGATCTGTCAGGCTAAAACGAGTCGTGGAAAAACTGGCCGGAATGGTAATGCCATAAGCGCCATACCCATAAAGCAACACCGGTGCCGAGCCATCCAGAGGAGTATCCTTATGATACAAAAGAGAGATAGGAATACGCTCACCATCCTCTGCTTGCGCCATGAGACGGCGCGTACAATAGGAGTTGGGATCGTGACCGGCTGGTATCTCCTGAACTTTAAGCAAAGTGCGCTGGCGCGTGCCCATATCATAGTCATACACATGAACCGGCGTGGTCATGGAATCATAACAAAAACGAACAATTTGCGTGCCATATTCTAGGCCGGACATGAGGTCTAAATCGTAAGCATCTTCTTCAAAGGCCACCGGATGCATGTCGCCGGTTTTCAGATCTGTAATAATGAGACGGGGAAGACCGTCAATCTGCTCAATGTGTGCCATGTGACCGGCATAACAAATGTGCTCCAGAATAAGCCGTCCGGGTGTGTGGAGCACTATATCGCGCCAGCCTGAACGTGCCGGATGAGAAACATCTACCTCACAGATTTTGAAATCTTCTGCGCCATCGGCATTAGTCAAAACCAAAAAACGGTTTCGTAAACGGTCGTGCTCCAGACTATATTCAAGACCGGATTTGCGTGGTTCAACAAGAACAAAAGAGCCTGCCGGATTATGAGCATCGATCAACCTCACTTCTGAGGTGGTGTGATCATGGGAGTCTATAAGAATAAAATCTCCGCTTTGAGTTTTGCTCAGAGACACAAAAAACCCCGGGTCCGGTTCTTCGTAGACCAGATAATCATCTGCCGGATTATCGCCAATATGATGGCGAAACACACGGGAGGGGCGGTGATTGTCATCCAGCCGGGTATAAAAAATCGTCCTTCCGTCCGCAGCCCAGACAAAATCACCGGATGTATTCTTTATACTTTCACCATAGGCCTTGCCCTTGGCCGCCTCGTAAATATGAACGGTGTAAGACTCTCCACCGATTGTATCAACACCCCAGGCAATATAAGTATGGTCAGGTCCATGGTCGCAAGCGCTTATTCTAAAATAATCGTGGGGAGCGGCTTCTTTATCGCCATCAAGAAGGATCTTTTCTTGCCCTGACCCCGTTCTGGCGCGCCGAGCATAGATAAAATGCTGACCGCCCTCCCGGGTGCGGGTGTAATAGAAAAACGGCCCGTCCGGTGCGGGCGTACTTTCATCTTCCTCCTTGATACGCCCCTTCATCTCCTCAAACAAAGTCTCTTGAAGGGACTCGGTCGGAGCCAGAACAGAACGCATATAAGTATTCTCAGCCTCCAGATGCTGCCGGATATCATCCGGCAGGGTGGAGGGATTCTTCATAACCGCCTGCCAGTCCTCAGCACGCAACCACCCGTACTCATCCCGGCGGGTGATGCCGTGATGCGTTTCCGTTACAGACCGCCGCTCAGCGTGAGGGGCAGACGGGTTAATCGTCTCGGTCAAGGCGCAAGGCCGTACCGTTCATGCAATAGCGTAGCCCTGTCGGGGCGGGACCATCAGAAAACACATGACCCAAATGGGCATCACACCGGTTGCACACAATTTCCGTCCGGCGCATAAACAACTTCCGGTCATCGTGCTCGGCAACTGCCTCCGGCTCTATGGGCGCCGTGAAACTGGGCCAACCCGTGCCACTGTCATATTTAGCCTCAGAGCTAAATAATGGCGCATCACAGCAAACGCAAGAATACGTCCCCGCTGCCTTTTCATTGTGATACGGGCCGGTGAACGCACGTTCCGTTCCTGCCTTGCGGGTGACGTTATATTGCTCCGGTGTTAGCTGAGAGCGCCATTCATCATCACTTTTGGTGATTTTTTCCATGGAGGTACTTATCTACTCATAAAGTAAAGACAAAGTTTCCGCTACCATGGCCGGACGCTCCTGACCCTCAATTTCCATGGTCACTTCAGTGGTTGCCTGAAGGCCACCGGCCTTTGGGGTAGTATCTTTAAGCACAACCCGCGCACGTACTTTTGAGTCTACCGGCACCATGTTGGTAAAGCGAACTTTGTTGGCTCCATAGTTGATGCCTCGGGTAACACTTTTAATTGCGCTGATTTTGCCCGACAACATTGGCAAAAGAGATAGTGTCAGATACCCGTGAGCAATGGTGGGCATGCCCAGTTCTTTTTGAGTGCGCTCGCCGTCAAGGTGTATCCATTGATGATCGCCGGTAGCATCCGCAAACTGATTGATGCGGGATTGGTCTATATCAACCCATTCGCTCACACCAATTTCTTGTCCGGTGCAGGCGCTATATTCTTCAAGATTTTCAAACGTTCTCATGAGAGCCTCCTTTTGTCAGATTTATCACTTCCATCATACAAAATACCTATGTTCTTCGGAACAAAAAAGAGCAAAGGTGCAGATGCTATACAATTTTTGAGTCATGTTTTCCCCAATAACGATCGCGAATAAGGCGTTTATACAGTTTACCCGTGGCATGACGGGGCAACTCCTTCTCAAAATCAATAGAGCGCGGACATTTAATAGCCGACAAAGACTGTTTGCAATAATCAATCAGTTCGGCTTCTAAATCCGGTCCTGCCTGTGACCAGTCGGCAGGCTGTACCACCGCCTTTACCTCTTCACCGAAATCATCATTAGGGACACCGATAACTGCTACGTCGGTTACGGCTTCGTGAGTAATCATCACATTCTCCGCCTCTTGCGGATATATGTTCACACCGCCGGAAATGATCATATATGCCTTGCGGTCCGTTAGATAAAGATAGCCGTCTTCATCCACCCGGCCAATATCGCCCAGTGTCGTCCACCCTTTCGGGTGGCGTGACTCTGCAGTTTTCTCGGGAGAATTATGGTATTCAAACTCGGTCTCACTCTCAAAATAAATAACGCCCTGCTCGCCAACCGGCAGTTCCTCTCCGCTGTCATCGGCGCAGATGTGAACGATGGCGTTAAGCGCTTTACCCACCGAGCCTTCATGGGCTAGCCATTCTTCACTGTTAATGGCACAGAATCCATTGCCCTCGGTTCCTGCATAATACTCGTTGATGATGGGGCCCCACCAGTCAATCATCTGCCTCTTGATGGGGGGCGGACATGGGGCGGCAGCATGAATCGCGCACTGATGGCTGGATAAATCATAGCGTGTGCGCACCTCCTCCGGCATTTTTAACATGCGCACAAACATGGTCGGCACCCATTGACTCGCGGTAACTTTATAACGCTCTATCAGTTTGAGAGCCTCCTCTGGGTCAAATTGCTCCATGACAACGCATGTTGCTCCAAGATGTTGCAAACTCATCGAAAAAGCCAGGGGAGCTGCATGATAAAGTGGTGCCGGAGACAGATAGACTGTCTCGTCATTCAGGCCATAGAGAAGACTGACAAGATTAATCAATATAGATGGTTCATCAATAGCCTCGCCGGTGATGGGATGTTTGACACCTTTAGGACGGCCCGTTGTACCGGAAGAATAAAGCATGGCCGCACCCCGCATCTGGTCGGCAATCGGTGTGCCAGGCATGGCATCACGGGCCGGTTCGTATGCCTCGAATCCTTTGGGGGTACTATCTCCGGTGCGGCTTGTCACGGCAAGAAAATGCTCAACGCCTGACATCAGGGGAGGGAGTTCTTCTGCCATAGGCATCATGGCCGTTGAGGTAATAAACAACTTCGCACCACAATCACCCACAATATAACCTGCTTCTCCTGCCGTAAGGCGCGAGGAAATCGCCGTATAGTACAATCCTGATCGTTGCGCTGCCCAGCATATCTCCATAAAGCGGGCATTATTCTCCATAAACAACGCCATGTGATCACCCGGCTTTAATCCCCGGTCCCGAAAGAGTTGTGCCAACTGATTGGAGCGTTCATCCAATTGCTTATATGTAATAACCTCTCCGCTACCGGCCATAATATAGGCAGGCTTGTCGGGGGCGGTGCGGGCATGAATGGAGGGGTGCATTTATTTGCCTTTCTCTTTTATTCGGCCTTTTATCCGGTTTTGTACTTAGCGCAGACTCGGCAACCCTTGATTGCCATCCCCACCCGCGCTATCCAATACGCCTGTAACGATAAAACGCCTTGAAGAAGGGAGCAAGCCTGTCATGTCTTTTGAGACCATACGTACCGATATTAGCGACCGGATTTTGACCATTACCCTCAACCGGCCCGAAAAACTTAACGCCTACACCGGAAAAATGATGTTTGAGTTGATTGAGGCTCTTGATCTGGCGGATTCTGATGACAACATCGGAGCGGTAATTTTTACCGGAGAAGGTAGAGCCTTTTGCGCCGGTGCGGATTTATCGTCCGGCGCGGATACATTCAACTATGAAGCCCGCACCGACCAGCCCCATCGTCAGGGAGCTCTCAAAGCCGATGGCACGGTGGATTGGTCCAACGAGGCCGTCAGGGACGGCGGTGGACGTCTGACGCTACGCATTTTTGAATGTAAAAAACCGGTTATTGCAGCCGTCAATGGTCCTGCCGTCGGTGTTGGTATTACCATGCAACTACCTATGGATATTCGACTCGCCAGTAACACGGCGCGTTTTGGCTTTGTGTTTGCCAGACGCGGTGTTGTCCCGGAGGCTTGCTCCAGCTGGTTTCTGCCTCGCATTGTCGGCATCTCTCAGGCTTTGACGTGGTGTTATTCGGGCCGTGTGTTTGAGGCTCAGGAAGCTCTTGAAGGTGGGCTGGTTAGTGCCCTTTATGAGCCTGACGATCTGCTACCTGCCGCCCGTGCTCTGGCTTCGGAAATTATTGAGAATACGGCGCCGGTCTCTGTAGCTCTCACACGGCAGATGATGTGGCGTATGATGGGAGCCGATCATCCCATGGAAGCGCACAAGATAGATAGCCGGGGTATTTTCTCACGGGGTCGGTCAGGGGACTCCAAAGAAGGCGTGGTGTCGTTTCTGGAAAAACGTGCCCCAAACTTTCCCTGCACCGTGTCTGAAGATATGCCCGAGTATTATCCGTGGTGGCCGGATCGCCCATACGGTTAGGTACGGGCGAACGTATAGCCAGGCGCAATATTTAGGTGTTCGATGGTGCATCAAGGTCTGTTGCCGTGATGCTGATTAGTCTCGTGCGGGCAATAATATAAGTAAGCATGAGGCCCATTGTAAGGGCCGGTACAAGAGTGACAATGGTGATGCCCAGCGCATCAACCAGATATCCCATAGTCAGAGCACCGATAGGGCCGCCCCCGGCAAACCCCAGCTGATAGACCGAAAGAATACGCGCCCGGTGGCTGGCGGGAGACGCCTGCTGAACAATCGTGCGTGTAAGAGACATGGTGATACCCGCGCCCATGCCCCAAAAAATGCACAAAATGCAGAGAATGGTAAAACTGGAGGGAATAGCCATCAATGCCAGCACCACGGCGCCTGATGATACGGAAACCGACAACACGCGTCCGATATGGTGTACGCCGCCAATGCGCAATAAAGCCGCCGTGATGAAAATCACCCCGCCCCAGAAACATATGTTGATAATGGCAAGACTGCCCGAGTCTCCTTCATAGATATCGCGTACCATAAGAGGCAAAACCACTAAAAAAGGACCAATATAACACACGCCAATAGCCGCCATGAGCATGACAACCGGTAGCAAAAGGGGAGAGGAGGTTACTTCTGTCAGACCGTCTTTTATCTCCTGAAAGCGGGCGCGTAGGGGAGTGGTCTCGGCGTGAGGCGGGAAGGAGGGCATCCGGAGAGTAGCCACGGCACCTAACGCCATAACAACCGCTTGTCCGAGAAGAAAAGGAACAGCCCCCGCCTGATCTGCTAGCCCTGCAATAAGCATACCCACCAACTGGGAAGAAAATTGCATCATCATGGCAAGGGTTACAGCTTTTTGAATGGCGCCTCCGGCAATGCGTGTGAGCAAAGCATCCCGTGCCGGCATGGCAAAGGCTCCCAATGTTCCCATAGCCAGAGCGTAGGCGATAATGGCGCTATAACTTAAACTGTCGGCGCTCATCACAAGAGCAAGACCAAGAGGGGGCATTATGGCGGCGGTATGCAGCCAGACGAGCAAACGCCGTGCATCGTTTTGATCGGCTACCGCCCCTCCAAATAACATAAACACCAAAGAAGGTGCCATCAGCGACATTTGCGCGATGCCCACAAGGTGCGCCGGTACCTCCAGAACAAAAGCCGCCAACCACGGAAACAGCACAAATTGTAATCCGAGGCTCATATACCAACTGCTTTGTCCCGTCATATAAAGGGTCATCAGGGAGGGAAAAGGTTTGTGCCTTTCTTCCGTAGCAGAGGAAGTCGAAAAGGAGCGGTCAGTATTCATGAGTTATCTGTTTATTGGGTGCTATCTGTTGACTTGAGTCCGGTTATTAAACATCCGGCCATCAGCTCTCTCAAGTCTAAAGAGTGGTTACCGGTCAAAATCTGACAAAATGGCCCGCATGGGGTCATTTCTGTTGGCGTTTTCATTGTGGCAAAGGCCGTAGCCATTGTTCCAGCCCGATTTATAAGCCGCATTGGTTTTGTAAAGTGTATCATCACGAAAGCGCTCGCGGGCACCCAGAGCTGCCGTCTGGCATCCCTGATTATAGCCGACATCATAATCCGCACTATAAACAGGGGCTGTTGAGGGTGCTACGCATCCACATACTATAGCCACAAGGGACAGGGAGGTCGGCAATCGGCTCATGGGTTCCTTTTTTGATCTTATTCATCTCCTCCGTTTCCAAGCTGTCTTTCTAAGGATTGCCGAACTAAGCTGAGTATATAAGGAAGTTCGTCAAGACCACTGTATTTGACCTCAACATCTCCGTTCCCCCAGCGTCCCAGACCGGTGATATTCCTGCAAAGTCTCTTTGGATCGCTTATATCCATAAACTCCATATTTAGTATCAACTGGAGTCCTTTGGCTTGGGGGATTACATCAACGAAATTGGTCTCGGCTTTATAAGCGATGTAGTGCTTAAGAATTTCCTCACTAACGCAGGGGTCAAGATTGAGAATCTCGCGTTGTAATGATTCAAACAGCTGTTTCGTCGGTGAACTCGTCAAATGACGATGATCCTCAAACGAATAAGTAGAAGGGCTAACTTCCTTAGGTCGATAGGTCTCTAGAATATCTTCTGAAATATATGGAAAACGCCACACGTTGATGGCTTTTTCAGCGAGGCTATTGGCACGATTGATGATGGTTTTGTCTGTCCATTCATCCAGTTCTCCAAGGCCGGAATTGACCTTGAGCGGGCTATGCCGAAATCCTCCTTTCATGTCTCTTTTTTCAACAAACGGCCTGTCGCTATACTCGGAATTGTAGCCAGTTAGAGTCAGATTTCCCAAAGTGTGCAAATACCGCTCATGGATTTGCTGCCAATCCTCACCCAACACCGTCTTCCATTCTTTGGTAAGGCTTTGGGGCATTATGTGTTCAATCGTATATTCACCAACTGGCACCCTCTCTTTGCGCCCAAAATTCTCAAACCGACGCAACCAATAACTTCGACGTGGGAAATTGTAGAGATTACGTAGCTTGATTTTTTCTCGAAATTCTTCATCCGAAGGAAATCGCCGATAGGAAGGCATTAGAAGGAAATGCGCTATAATGCTTTCAAGGTAGCAATCCTTTTTCAACGCTTTTGCAAACGTTGCAAATGTCTTGTTCATTGAATTCGTTGGAATTTCGCAAACGGCACGTCTGAAGACATAGGTTTCAACCAGCCGAACAGCTTCAAGAAAGTCATCATGTTCCAGCACTTCACTCTTGAAGTCAGCGTAAAGCACTAGCAGGAGCGGATATGCAACATCAACACGAAGCTCGCGAAGGTCGTTGAAGGCTGCCTTCAGGTCAGGATCAGATTCTTTATCCAGAGCCATTGCGCAGAAATACCGAGAATATTGACAAATATCTTTAACCAGTTCCTCGATGCGCTGCGTATCTATTTCCTCGGGCCGAGCATAGTCTTTGAAGGCCGTGTAAACGTCATCTAACCTTGGCATGTTACCTGTTTTTACGATCAGGAAATAGCGCATGAATTTGTCGAAATGTTTATCGTAAGCTTCTTGTCCAAATGCCTGTTCCATTGATCGCCAATATTGATTGTACAATCGCTCCTGAAGGCCGGTATCCAACCCCATTAGAACAAAATTTCGGATGAGGTCAGCTTGACTGAGTTCGCGCCCCGTCGAGTTCATGCTTTCAAAGATCAGTTGGGGATTGTCCCCTTTGCGCGAAAGGGCGACATAGACAACGAGAAGCTTTGATAGTCCTCGGCATACACTTTCCAAGTCATTCGCATATTCTTTGATACGCTCCTCGAAAAATAGAAAATTATCCTTTATTCGATGAGAGTAATTTTCTGGGAGATCCCGGGTATCTTGACCGTCAATAACAGCAAAAAGAGTGTCTCTGTCCGTCTCAGACAAAACCAACTTTCGACGCATATTGCCGGTTTCGGGCTCGTTGATAAGATAGTAACCCTTCAATTTCTTCTGTGAAAAACCATTATATGGTTCTTGCTCCCCCAAAGCGTAGGATAATGCCGAAATCAGTAGCGTTAGGGTTGTAAGGCGTTGCTGGCCATCGATTACTAAAAGCGGAGCGTTATGCGCGTCAGTATCTGCGACATAGACGATGGAACCAATGAAGTGGCTTTCAATACTGTCGCCTTTACCAGCTCGAATAATATCATTCCAAAGCTGCTCGCACTGAACGCGATCCCATGAGTATTTTCGTTGATAAATGGGGATCAAGAACTGGAAGGAGCCGCCAATAAAATTTAGAAGATTTGTATGTTTTGCATCCATGAGGATGGTCTTCCCCTGTTGATTGATTCAGTGTGAATGATAGTAAACAGGAGTATATGATTTAGGAAAGTTTACAAGAAAAATTAATTTCAAGCCTTTAAATGATGAAATCCCGTTCAGAGTTATGATGCATCACGACCTTCTGCTTCTGATAGAAGGGCTTTTTCAGCTTCCATTTGAAGACGGGTGGTCATCGCATAAAAGCCGTTGGAACGTTGGGGGGTTAAATGTTCCGCAAGGCCGAGGCGTTGAAAAAGGGTGTGAGCCGCATCGCTTGAAATTTCATCAACGGGCTGTCCGTTGTAGAGTATGGAAAGAATGGCAATGAGGCCGCGCACAATACGCGCATCACTATCGCCCTGAAAATAAAGATGCGGCGTACTAACACCCTCATGGGCACAGCGAAAGGAAAGCCAGACCTGACTGACGCATCCTTCCACTTTATTGCCCGGGATTTTATGCGAGGCATGCATAGGCTCCAGAGCATCGCCCAGATCAATGACATAGTGGTAGCGCTCTTCCCAATCGTCAAACAGGGAAAAGTTGGCGATTAATTCGTCAAGATCAGGCAGGGGCACGGTAGCAGGCATAAGAATAGCGGGCAGGAGAGGGATGATAGATTAGAAACGCTGCTGGCAAAGCGGGCAACATATACTATTATACACTATCTCATGGTGGGGTGGACGTTATATATGGTGTTAGACGGAGAGCATGAGGCTCCGGCAGGGCTTTATCAGTCTAGGGATTTTTGATGTGATACAGGATTTTCAGAACATCGTTTACGACATCTGGACCGAAGGTGTTTTCGGTTATGACATAGGCGCTTTTTTGATAGCCCTTGGCGTTTTGGTTGCCTTTATCATCTTTCGGGGGTTGATAACACGTTTTGTTCTTAACCGGCTGGAGGCTCTGGTTAAGCGCACGGAAACATCGCTGGATGACGCCCTGTTAGAAGCTCTGCGTGATCCGGTGCGGATGGCTATTTTGGTGATCGGCTTGTTTTTTGCCATCAATATTATGCCTCTGGAAGGTGTGGCCAATGAAATTGCCAACAAGATTGTTCGCAGTCTTGTGGTATGGGCTATCTTTTGGGGTCTTTATTCTCTCATTGATCCGCTCATACGGGTTACCCGCTTACTCAATAATATCCTGACCAACGAGACACGGTATCTGGTTAGCATGACCATGCGGGTTTTTGTCGCAGCCCTTGGGGGTGCCACCATATTAAGTGTCTGGGGCATCAATGTAGCACCTCTTATTGCGGGCCTTGGGGTCGGAGGACTGGCCGTTGCGCTGGGCGCACAGGATTTGTTCAAAAATCTGGTAGGCGGAATTTCTATATTGCTTGAGAAACGGTTTCGCATCGGGGATTGGGTATTCGTTGATGGCATTGTGGAAGGTACCGTTGAAAAACTCGGTTATCGTTCAACGCTAATACGCCGCTTTGATCTGGCACCGGTTTATGTGCCGAATAATTATCTTGCCGATAATGCGGTAACCAACTTCTCTGCCATGACGCACCGTCGTATTTATTGGAAAATAGGCGTTGTCTATGAAACGGGCGTAGATCAGCTGCGTCAAATCCGCGATAACATTGAAACTTACATTCTCAACAATGATGCCTTTGAAAAACCACCTGCCGTATCAACCTTTGTGCGGATTGACTCATTCTCTGAAAGTTCCATAGATATTATGGTGTATTGTTTCACCAAGACCACCGTGTGGGGTGAGTGGCTTGCCATTAAGGAAGCCCTTGCTTATAAAATTAAAGAAATTGTTAAAGAGTCCGGTTCAGGGTTTGCGTTTCCCTCACGGTCTGTTTATGTGGAGAGCATGCCTCATGGCACGCCTGCTTCTTTCGCTGACCCTGCTAAGCAGGGCGGTGACCAATAACCGGTTACAACCGGCATCGTTAAAACTCGTTATGATAAATAGAGTGTCCTTATGCGTATCCTGATACTCGGTGCAGGGCTTATGGGGGTTACCAGCGCTTTTACTCTGGCCCGTGAAGGTCATGAGGTAACGGTGCTGGAGCGCTGCGAGGGTGTTGGCCTTGAAACCAGTTTCGCTAACGGCGGTCAGTTATGTCCGTCTGAAACCATGCCGTGGCTTGGGCCTCATACACCAGGTCTGATCATGGGCTGGGTCGGCCGCAAGGATGCGCCGTTTCGTTTGAGATTAAGTGCAGATGTTAATCAATGGCGCTGGTTGGCGGCATCCGCTTTGAACTGTACTTATAAAGCGCAACGGGCGGGGATGGCGCGTAATTTTTCTTTGGCGTGTTATTCACGTGATGAGTTGGGGAAGCTTGAGAGCCTTGCTCAAAAAGAAGGACGCTCTTTAGCTTATGATGCGGCGCATCGGGGTGTCTTGCGTATCTTTCACGATGAGACGGCATACAATCATGCCTGCGAAGAGGCTACGGCGCTGATAGCGCTGGGGGAAAACCTTGCGTTTCACGATTCTGATGGTTGTGTTGCCATAGAGCCGTCATTGCAGGCGGTGAAGGGAGATATTGTTGGCGGCATTTATGCACCTGATGATCAGACGGCGGATGCTCATTTGTTTACCCGCGCCCTTGCGGAGTGGGCCGATGATGAGGGGGTGCAGTTTACCTTTAATATTTCTGTAGGAAAAATGGAATACAAAGCCGGAGAGTGGCGTGTCTATTGCGGAGAAGACGTCTTTACAGGTGATGCTGTTGTGGTGTGCGCGGGGGTTTTCAGCCCGTCCGTTATGAGGGGGTTTGGACGTTGGCTTCCTGTGTGGCCCCTAAAAGGATATTCGGTCACCGTGCCGGTTAAGGAGAACATGGATGCACCTCAGGTTGGTATTACTGATGAGAGCAGGCGTCTGGTGGTCTCTCGTTTGGGAAATCGGTTACGTGCTGCGGGGTTGGCAGAACTAACAAAGCGGCCGGATAAAGATAAAGGATTTGATGAGGCGCGTGCGCGGGTTGTTCTGCGGGGCTTGCGAGCGCTTTTTCCCAGATGTGATGTTGCCGAACAGGACGTGCGTTTTTGGCATGGCTACCGTCCCATGACACCGGACTCAAGCCCTCTGATTGGGCCTGTGCCCGGGGTTCCGATGATGTTTATCAACACGGGCCATGGGTCTTTAGGGTGGACATTGGCTATGGGATCGGCGGCTTTGTTGCGGTCTCATATTCAGGAGACAGCACCTGTGATTGATCCTGCGGGGTATGGTCCGGCGCGATTTAGTTGGCGTGGGTGAACTGGCGGTTTCCGGGCAACACCAAAGCGTCAGGTGAATACGTCCTACGGTGGATTTCATATAGCGCTGCGGGTGCCGTGATAAATCCGGCTTTAACCATCGGTGTGCGGGCTGCGTAGGGCCATAACGGGGGTACGGTTGTCGGCGGCGGGCTGGTAGACAACGTCAAACTCTTCAAAAGCGGAGTGCCATTTTTCTCTGGTAAAGCGCTCAGGGTCTACATCAAAGGCGTTAAAACCGCAGCGTATCATAAAAAACAATTGATCGCGCAGCACATTGCCTACGGCACGGATTTCTCCCTGATAATTATATCGCTCCCGTAACAAACGCGCCGAAGAATATGCGCGGCCATCTTTGAAAACAGGAAAAACCAGAGCCACAAGTGCAAAAGATTCAAGGTCTTGAGCTATATCTTCCACCTGCTCATGGCTTTCCAACCGCACACCAAGAGGTGCTGTGCGGCGAAGTAAGCTTTCGCGCTCGGCGGTGAACTGCTCAAGGCCAACAATGACGGGCTTATCTTCAGGGATTTCCTCATCAAGTTCCACCATTACCCATACATCTTCAACCGGACCGTCTTTTCCCTTAATCAGTGCCATATAATTTTTCCTTAAACGGATCCATGCCACACCGGCGGTAGGTCTCAATAAAACTTTCTCCTTCATGACGAAGGGTAATATAAGTATCTACAACCGTCTCTACGGCATCCACAATTTCATTTTCCGTAAACGATGGTCCCGTAATGGCAGCCAGAGAGGTGTTCTCATCTGCCGAGCCGCCAAGGGAGAGTTGATAATGCTCTGTCCCTTTTTTATCTACCCCCAAAATGCCAATGTGCCCTACGTGATGATGGCCACAGGCATTGATGCATCCGGAAATTTTAATCTTAAGCGCACCAATATCGTGTTGCCGTTTCAGGTCGGCAAACCGCTCTGATATATTTTGCGCTAACGGAATAGAGCGGGCATTGGCCAGATTGCAAAAATCAAGACCCGGACACGCAATCTGGTCTGTTACCAACCCAATGTTGGCGCTGGCAAGGCCGTGGGCGCGTAGGGATTCATAAAGAGCCGGAATATCCTCCGCCCGAACATGGGGCAGGGTAAGGTTTTGTTCATGGGTGACGCGTATTTCATCAAAAGAATAACGCGCTGTCATCTCTGCAAGAGCATCCATTTGGTCGGCGCTGGCATCTCCCGGTGCTCCGCCTGTTGGCTTAAGGGAAACGTTGACAATCTTGTAACCCGGCATCCGGTGGTCACTTACGTTTGTTTTTATGAAATCCGCTAAATCGGAAGATGCCGCCCGTGCCGCATCCAGAACCGGCGTATCTGCCGATAGATCCTCAAAAGACGGTGGCGCAAAATAAGCCTCAATGCGGGACATTTCTTCTTCCGGCAAACGCAGACTATCTTGCGTACGGATAGCGGCGAACTCTTCTTCCACCTGATGGCGCATTTCTTCCGCGCCAAGAGCATGAACCAGAATTTTAATACGCGCCTTGTATAAATTATCCCGCCGTCCATAGCGGTTATACACCCGCAAAATAGATTCCAGATAAGACAGTAAATCCTCGGGTGGTAAAAAATCACATATTTTCTCTGCAATCATAGGCGTGCGACCCTGACCTCCGCCCACATAAATCTGGTAACCAGTATCTCCCGCCCCGTTACGCACAACTGCAACACCAATATCATGAACCCGTATGGCGGCCCGGTCATGAGGTGAACCGGTAACGGCAATCTTGAATTTGCGGGGCAGAAAAGAAAATTCCGGATGCAACGTCGACCACTGCCGTATAATCTCAGAGCAAATACGGGGGTCTTCCAATTCATCTGCTGTTGCGCCTGCGTAATGGTCGGCAGTAACATTACGGATACAATTACCGGACGTCTGCATAGCGTGCATCTCAACAGAGGCCAGATCTTGCAAAATATCCGGCACATCCTCAAGGCGCGGCCAGTTATACTGAATGTTCTGACGAGTGGTGAAATGGCCGTATCCCTTATCATAAACACGGGCAATGTGAGCCAGCATTCGCATCTGCCGCGAGGATAACACCCCATAAGGAACCGCCACCCGCAACATGTACGCATGAAGCTGAAGATATAGCCCGTTCATCAACCGCAGGGGCTTGAACTCATCTTCATCAAGAGCACCCGAAAGTCGCCGTTCTACCTGACCGCGAAATTGCTCAACACGTGTGCTTACCAGCCGGTGATCAAACTCATCATAACGATACATGGGTCTCTACTCCCGTGCCTGCTTACCAAGATCAAGACGGGTGGTGGGTCCCGCCATACGGATTTGCTCGCGCACACTTACCGGCACGAAACACCCGTTTTGTTCCACCACAGCGAACAAATAGGGTTCCACCACCTCACGAGCCTCTACAGAGGGCATAGCACGGGCCAGCAAAGCCTCTCCCTCATCACGGCCTTTGCTGACGGCACCCTCTTCAAGAACTTCCGTCCATGTGCCCTCAGACGTCAGATAAACGACTTCCCCATCCCGAAGGCGATTGGCGGTCACCATTTGAAGGTGAACATGTTTACTGGCGTGTTGAACCATGGGGTTACTTTAGCGCCTTCTGTGGTGGTGCTATAGGGCTTATAGCATATTTCATAGTATATTTGTGTGAAAATGTAGTTTTTACATTTAATAAATGTTTTATTAATCCCTTACGATCCTGAGAAATAATTTTCAACAGGGGGAGGGTTTTCCCGTACTCTTACCTTCATGACTGATCCGTTCTGGAAGAGTAAAACACTGGGAGAGATGACTCCGCAGGAGTGGGAATCTCTATGCGATGGATGTGGGCGGTGTTGCCTTGTCAAGTTGGAGGACGAAGATTCGGGAGAATATTACTACACTGACGTAGCGTGCCGTCTTTTGGACCAAAGTAATTGCCGATGCACCCGCTATGCCGAGCGCACCCGTCTGGTTAAGGAGTGTATTGCCTTAACTCCTGATACCGTAACGGATCTGTTCTGGATGCCTCGTACGTGTGCCTATCGGTTGATAGCGGAAGGGCGTGATTTATATTGGTGGCATCCGCTGGTATCAGGAGACAGCAAGACGGTTCACGAAGCGGGTGTTTCTATTCGTGGTCAGGTAGTGGAAGAAAGAAGTGTTCCTGATGAGGCGCTTGAAGATCATATTGTAGAATGGCCTTCTGAGGATTATGTAGATCTCAAAGAGGGTAATAATCAACTACGGCCAAAAAATTAAAAAAGACTTAAACCGGAACCATGACTTGATTTACCAAGTAGCCATGGCATCATAGAGAGATTGAAATTTAGAAATCCGGATGTTCATGTCGCCCTTTAATTTTGACCTTCACCATCTCCCTCCAAAAGCAGAAAAAATGCGTGCGGAGGTACGCTCGTTTCTTGATGAATGGGGATTACAGAAAACGCCTCTTGCGGTGCGGGCAGAAACATGGATGGGGTATGATGCCGATTTTAGTCGGGCTATGGGCGAGCAGGGCTGGATTGGAATGTGCTGGCCCAAAAAATATGGCGGTCATGAACGTTCCGCCTTTGAGCGCTATGTAGTACTTGAAGAAATGTTAGCCGCCGGAGCGCCGGTAGGAGCACATTGGGTCGCCGACAGGCAGAGCGGTCCTTTGTTGCTTCGCTTTGGTAGTGAGCATCAACGGCAAACTCTTATGCCCGCTATTGCTAAAGGGGAACTCTTTTTTAGTATTGGTATGAGTGAGCCGGACTCAGGCTCTGATTTAGCCTCGGTGCGCACCCGTGCCACTCCCGTTGAGGGGGGCTATGAGGTAACGGGAACAAAACTCTGGTCTTCTAATGCTCACCGCACCCATTATATGATAGCCCTTGTGCGCACGGCTCACGATGAAGACAATCGTCATGCCGGTTTGACTCAGTTGCTGATAGATTTGTCATCATCGGGCATTACCATTCGTCCTATCACGGATCTTGCCGGACAAACTCATTTTAATGAGGTGGTGTTTGAGGAAGCCTTTGTGCCTTCCGCCAATGTTATTGGCAAGGAAGGGGAAGGGTGGGATCAGGTACGCGCCGAACTGGCCTATGAACGCTCGGGACCGGAGCGTTATTTGTCTAGTGCTCTCCTGTTAGCGGAAATGGTACGCCGCTATGCAGATAAGGGACAGGGCAATGTTGCCGATACGGAAGCCGCAGCCCTTGGTCGTCAAATTGCTCACATGGCAACCCTGCGCCATATGTCTGTTTCTGTGGCAGGCATGCTTGAATCCGGGCAAAAACCTGATCTTGAAGCCGCTGTAGTTAAAGACCTCGGCGCTGTGTTTGAGCAGCAACTACCCCAGTTTGCCCACGATATGATGCCCGTTGAGCCATTACCCGGTGTGCAGGATGATTTAAATTTCAATAATGAGAATGAATATGCGCAAGCGCTGGGTTATCTTACTCAGGTGACGCCGTCTTTTTCTTTGCGGGGCGGCACTCGTGAGATATTGCGCGGTATTATCGCCCGTGGCCTTGGGTTGCGATAACGTCCATGACTGGCAACAACCGCAATAATGGTGATGTACAACGTATCTTGTCGGATACCATAAGCCGCTTGCTGGCTGATCATGTAAGTGACCGCGTACGCCATGAGGCGGAGCAGGGGCAGTTTCCGACGACCACATGGCAAGCACTGGTTGAGGCAGGCTTGATGGACGTTCTGGTATTTGAGGGTGCAAGCACCCCCACAACAGGATGGCCGGAGGCCTCCTTGTTGATGCGCTCGGCGGGAGCTTTTGGGATACCGGCTCCTTTTGTGGAAACAATTATAGCGCGGTGGATACTCTCTTCGGCAGGGCTTGATGCGCCGGATACCCCATTAACAATAGCAGGCTTGTCAGGAGCAGGGGCAGGGCTCGTGCTTGACGGAACAAAAGGCAGTTTCACCGTTTCAGGAACCCTGTCACGGGTACCATGGGGACGGGATGCAGAAGCTGTGGTGACAGTGGTGATAAAGGAGGGGGTGCCTTATGCTGTGTGTGCGCCTGTAGCGCAATCCCATGTGACCCATAGTGTTAATCTGGCTCGCGAGCCACGTGATAATCTTTCCTTTGATAAAGCACCGGTGATGGCTGCAGCAACTCGCCTGATGCCGGACAGTGTCATGATGGCAGGTGCCCTGGCACGAGCCGGCCAGATGGCCGGAGCGCTTGACCGGGTGGTAGCTCTGACTGTGCGCTATGCCAGAGATCGCGTACAGTTTGGCCGTCCGATTGCTGCTTTTCAGGCCATTCAACAGGCGCTGGCAGTATTGTCCACACAAGCTGCGGCAGCAGACATGGCGGCAGAGCAAGCCGCCCAAGCGATGCACCTTGCAGAAGAAAGTGATGCCATCTTTGCGGTGGCGGTTGCCAAGACCAGAGCAGATGATGCTACCGGTATTGGGGCCGGGATGGCTCATCAGATTCATGGTGCCATTGGTTTTACTTACGAACATGAGTTACAGTTTTCCACCCGAAGGCTGTGGTCATGGCGGACGGAGTTTGGGTCCGGACAGTATTGGGCGGCGCGTCTTGGACGTGCAGCTCTTGATCATGGGGGTGACGCCTTATGGCCTTGGCTTGTGGCTCACAAAACTGTCGGGATTGATGAATTAAAGGAGAGAAATTATGAAAGTGTCTGAGGCAATCAATACACGCCTTTCAGTGCGTGCTTTTTTGGATAAGCCTGTACCGGAAACAATCATCCGCAATATTCTTGATGTTGCCCGTCGTGCGCCTTCCGGCGGTAATCTGCAACCGTGGCATGTTTATGTGCTGGGTGGTGAAAAACTGACCGAGTTTGTTGATATGGTTCAAAAGAAATTACCTTCTCAACCCGCCGGAGAGGGAACGGAATATAATATCTATCCGCCCTCCCTTAAGGAGCCTTACCGAAGTCGCCGCTACAAGGTCGGGGAGGATATGTATTCTCTGCTTGACATACCACGGGAGGATAAAAAACAGAGACTGCAGTGGTTTGCACGTAACTATTCTTTTTTTGGCGCTCCGGCGGCTTTGTTTTTCGCTATTGATCG